>JBJDZO010000280.1:0-8532 GCA_051868095.1 Butyricicoccus sp.
TCGCCGGTCGTGTAGTCGTACACACCGACCGCGCCCTTCTGCCCGCCCAGCGCCTTGTAAGCGGTGACGTTGAAGGCCGCATCCAGCGTCAGATACATCGTGCGCTGGTTGCCGATGGGTGAATAACCGCCGGTGATGAGGTTGTAGCCCGAAAGCTGGTCGGCAAAGGAGTGCAGTGCACCCGTACCGATGTTGCCCTGCCGATCACCGACCGCGTGCAGGGTGGCCTTGCGGACGGTCGCATCCGGGTAATAGGTGCGTTCGCCGTCCACAATATCCGAAAGCACATCCCCGTCCCGGTCGGCAATTGCGCCCGAAATCAGACGGCCGCTTTTGTCATACAGATGCCGGTTAGACGGGAACGATGCCCAATCACCGCCCTGCGTGACGAACCGGAAGCCGAACAGGCACAGCCCGGCGAACAGGCACAGCGCCAGAATCAGGCACAGCGCCGCACGGCGCTCAATCTTCTTCATAGCCCATTCCTCCTCTCGGAGATTCGCGCAAAACTACAGTTTTGCGCGAGAATTCCGCAGGCTGCGCGCCGCCCTTCGGTTGGCACTTGCCTGCGGTTTGTGTAAAAACCCACGCGCATGTCGCGGGTTTTTACCGATTGCATGCGCGCTGCGGCGCGGGGATTGGCCATGTGCTCAATCTTCTTCATAGCCCATGGCCTCCTCTCTGCGGAGTTCTTTTCGGCTCGGAAGCTTTACAGCAAAGCTTGCGTTCTGGCGGGTATCGGTGGCCTTGAGAAAGGCGAGCAGCCCCCACGCGGACAGCATAGCCGAGCCGCCGTTCGAGACGAACGGGAAGGTGACGCCGGTCAGCGGCAGGAGATCGACTGCACCGAACACGTTGAGACAGGTCTGAAAGACCATCATGGACGTAGCCGCACAGGCGGCAATCGTGTAAAAGCTCGACCGTCCGGCGCGGCAGGCGCGCACAGCAAACACCGCGAGCGTGATGATGCACAGCACCGACAGGCAGGCGATGATAAAGCCGAATTCCTCGCACAGCATACCAAAAACCAAATCGGTATCAGCGGCAAAGACGTTTTTCAGCCAGCCATTGCCCGCGCCCACACCGACCAAACCGCCGGACGCGGACGCCGACATGGTGCGTACCTGCTGGAAGCCCTTATCGGAAGCATCCTGCCATGCGTGGCCCCAGACCGCGAAACGCGCAGCCACATGAGGTTTGAGGCGCAGCAGCATCATGCCGCCGATGCCGCAGCCCGAACAGATCAGAGCGAGGGTCGCCCAGTCGCCCGAGCGCATGTACGCGATGACGAGAAAGGTGACAAAGAAAATCAGCGCGGTACCGAAATCGTTCATCAGCGCGAGACAGCCGCCGCAGATTGCAGTCAGCACGATGAACAGCGTCAGGTTACGCTTGTTGAACAAACGGTCGAGCGTGGCCGCGCCCGCGAATATGTAGCAGATTTTCGCAAGTTCGGATGGCTGAAATGAAAAACCGCCGAATTTGATCCAGTTTTTCGCGCCGTAGTCGCCGGTGCCGAGGATGAGTGTGAGCGCCAGCAGGCCAATCGCGCCCGCGGCCATAACCCAGCGGATGGTCTGCGTGCGTTCGAGATCCCGCAGCAGGCCGCACAGGATCATAAACCCGGCCAGACCGAGCAGCATGGTGAAGAAAATTTTCACGAGGTCATCCGGGTTGGTGGACGCGGTGACCGACAGGCTGAGCGTGCACAGGAAGAACGCAATCAGCTCCATTTCAAAGCCAATGCGGCGCATCATGCGCAGCGTCAAACAGTAGCCCCACATCACGGCGGTCAGGCCGAGGAACACGAGCGGAATATTTACCGTAGCCGCATCGCCCTTGGCGAGCACGAGCTGAAGCGAGGTCAGCACCTGAAACAGGGTCAGCAGGATGAGCGGCCCCCATGGCGGAACCGGACGAGCCTTGATTGCGCGGGATTTGCGCTCTGCGCGTTTTTCTCCGGCCGGAACCGGTAAGAACACGGTTTCTACGCCGCCAAAGGACAGGACGTCTCCGTCCTCCAGAATGGCATCGCCCTCCACGCGGCGGCCATTTACACGTGTGCCGCCGGTCGAACCAAGCTCATAGAGCGTCCATTCGCCGCGGTCGTTTCGGGTAATGGCCGCATGCGTGCGCGATACCGACGGATAGCCAAGCACGACATCCGCGGTTTTGGCGCGGCCGATGATGTTTTCCCAGTGGGTGAGCGGAATGCGTTCGCCGTTCGGCAGACTGAGATAGGCCCAGGTTTCGGGCAGATGTTTGACCGCCAGCAGCGAACGGATGGCGGTCAACAGAATGAAAAGCGCCAGCACGGGCAGCACGAAGCGGATTACCGTCGTGTACCACACACCGAACAGCGGGGACCGGGCCGCGAGGCCGGTGAATCCGTCGAGCACGATTTGCAGCGCGTTTGTAATGGTTTCCATAGTTTTTTGCTTCCTTTATTGATCACTCGGGAATAGTTTATCAACGTTTTCGATGGTGATGGGGATGTATTCAATCCAGCGGATGCTGTCTTCCAGATTGTCCGGCCGACTGCCGCCGAGCAGGGTCAGCGCAGCTTCCACCGCGCCTGCTCCCTCCGCCACCGGATCCTGATAAACCGTAAAATCCAGCTGCCCAGCACGAAGGGCTGCCCGTCCGGCTGCGGTGGCATCCACGCCAACCACCGGAATATCCGAAATCGCATATCCGGCCTGTGACAGCGCTTCGGCCGCGCCGATGGCCATCTCATCGTTTGCAGCCAGCACGGCATCGACCTTGGGTTTGTCCTTCAGAAAGGCAAGGAAATTCTTCTGCGCGGCTGCACGATCCCACCCCGCGTCGGTCTCATAAATATAGGTCGGGGTCAGACCAACCGCGGCCATGGCCTCCTTGGCGCTGTCGATGCGCTCCGCCGAGGCGTTGTTGACCGCGCTGCCCGCAATGACCGCGATGCGCGGGGATTCCATTTTCAGGCTCGTGAAATAATTCGCCAGATATTCGCCCTGCATACGACCGGCACTGGTCTCCCGGGAGCCGATGTAGATCACATTGGCCCGGCTTTGCAGCACTTCGTCAGACGGGCGGTGGCTGAGAAACACCACCGGCATGGTGCCCGCCTTTTTGAGCACCTCATCCGCAGTCTTTTCGTCGCACAGCACCACGATGGCAGCCGCATAGCCCTTCTCGGCCCATTCCTCAATCTGGGAAAGCTGGGCTTCCTGGTCGTTGTTGGCGTTGGTCACCTCAAGGTTTACATTTTCTTCGCTCGCAGCCTTGACCGCTGCGGCCTCCATCGATGTCAGAAACACGTCTCGTGTGGCCAGATTCATGCCAATTTTGATTCGATCGTCCACGAGGCCGGGCACGCCGCAGCCTGCCAGCGCCCCAGCCAGCAGTATGCATGCACAGGCTCGCAAAAGCCATCTTTTCATTGTCTGAACTCCTTTTTCCGTTCGTAAAATATTACACTTTTTCTCCGTAAGAAACACGTGCTCGCACAGAGGTAGACGTTTTTTAGGAGTAAGTTGTCGATTTTTTAGAAAATCCAATTTCCATTGCGGCACGCGAAAAAATGAAAGCCTATTTTTGTTTATTATAGCATATTCCAATGCGTCTGCAAATCAGGTACAATAGAAAAAGATTCCGGCGGGTTTTCTTTCCGCCCAGCCGGAGCCAACTACCCGCAAGAAGAGATGGAGGAATTGTAACTATGATCAGACAGTGTGCATGCATTGATACCCTGTATACCGAACTCCCGTGGCTGGAGCGTTTCCAGGCCGCCAAGGACGACGGCTTTGTTGCCGTAGAGTTCTGGGACTGGCGCATCCGTGACCTCGACGCCACCCGTGAGGCTGCCGAAAAGGCCGGCATCATCATCAGCGGCTTCAACGGCGACAACGATTATTCGCTTGTAGACCCGACCCAGAAGCAGCAGTATCTGGAGGCTCTGGAGGCATCCTGCAAGGCAGCCAAGCAGGTTGGCGCAGAGAGCGTGACCATTCATTCGAACGCGCTGGGCGACGGCGGCGTAGTTGTTAACCACTACACCGAGCTTTCCCATACGGTCAAGCTGTGCGCCATGTTCGACACCCTGAAGGACTGCGCCAAGATGGCCGAAAAGTACGAAATCGACATGAACCTTGAGGCGCTGAACGTGCTGACCGACCATGTCGGCAACTTCCTCGAAACCACGCAGATGGGCGCTGAAATGCTGCGCATCATCGGTTCTCCGCGTCTGAAGCTGCTGTACGACGCATATCACATGGAACTGAACGAAGGCAAGGTCATGGACACCCTGTCCGCGTACATCGACGTGATCGGCCACATCCACATTGCCGACGCGCCGGGCCGTCATGAGCCGGGCACCGGTTACATGAACTACAAGGCTATCGCCAAGCACATCGACGCGCTGGGCTTCCAGGGCACCGTAGGCAGCGAGCTGTTCCCGCTCGTGGACACCAAGACCGCGGTGAAGGCCATCATGGCAATTGCAGAGGACTAACCTCGAAAACCGAAAAGCGGCGCATGCGTGCGCCGCTTTTTTTGTGCCCGAATGGGTTATTTCAGCCGGTTCAGACGGTCCTTGACCTCGCGCAGCGTCCGGTCGAACTGCTTGGAGCGCAGACTCGGGTTGCCGCGCACCATCCATTTGCGGCTGCGCTTCATGTTCTGAATCTTGTCGGTAATCTGCTTCTCGGCCTCCTGAATGGCAAGGTACATTTGCAGGCGGGCGGCCTCGGATGCCGCCGCACGGCGTTCACGATATTCCTCAGCGGCTTCGGTCAGCTTTTCGCGGCTTTCCTCGGCAGCTTCGACGAGCTTTTCACGGCTTTCCTCGGCCGCGCTTGCCAGACGATCACGCTGCTCCTGTGCCGCCGCCGTCAGCTCGGCACGCTTTTCCCACGCCGCCGCCGCAAACTGCTCGCGCATTTTGTCCACGTTTGCACGCATCGCGTCCAATTCTTCGAGGAGTCCCGCGAAATCGAGGGCGGTCTTGACGGACGCGGTCACATCGGTCAGGAAATAGACGCTCAGCACGCCCACCGTGAACACCAGCGGCACGGTGCCGTATTCCTCAAGCAGCCATTCGACCGGCGGATGCAGCACATACATCAGCAGCACTGACAACACGCCCCACGCGAGCGATGACTGCAAACAGATGCGCCCCTGAAACTGAAACCGATGCTCGGAGTAATCCCAGTATTTCACCTTGAAAATGCTCTCCATCAGCACACCGACCACATATTCAAACGCGGTGGCGACCACCAGACCGGCAAAATAAATCTGCACCGGATGACCGGTCAGCGGCAGCGCGACATGCAGCATGATGGTTGCACCGAAGCCGTAGATCGGCAGCATTGGCCCGCGCAGGAAGCCACGGTTCACCAGCCGCTTCTGCTTGACCGAAACCACAACCGATTCAAAAATCCAGCCCAGAAAACAGTAAATATAGAACACCAGCAGCCACTGAGCAATGGAATAGCTGTACATATTACGCTCCTTCCACCAGCCGGTTCCGCGAGGTGTACACGCTGCGGCAGGGTTTGAAATGGGGAGCAAAGCGCCGGAGCCGGGCGCTGGTCGAATGCTTCACGGGGAATTTCTCCTTTCCGGTTGCTTTTCTTATACCGAATATTGTAACATATGCGGCGGTTTTTTGCCACTTTTCTTTTTTCCACGCATTTGGTATACTGGAAAGAGAATTAACCGAGGTGTTTTTTTATGATCGACTTTCTGCATCCAAAGCTGGATGATGCCGAACTTGGGCGCATTTCCGCGCTCGGGCTGGCGCACATCGGCGACGGCGTTTACGAAATTATGACCCGCTCTTATCTGGTCTGTCAGGGCATGCAGACCGCACGCGGCCTGCACGGCAAAACGGTCGCGCTCGTGCGTGCCAGCGCACAGTACCGCGCCGCCCAGCTCATTTTGCCGCTGCTGGACGAAAACGAGGCGGAAATCTTCCGCCATGGCCGCAACGCCAAGCCCAAAACCATCCCGAAGGCCGCGTCACACGCCGAATATGCTTACGCGACCGCACTCGAGTGTCTGTTTGGCTGGCTATACCTGCGCGGGCAGTATGACCGCCTGAACGCGCTGTACGCGGTCATTGCAGCCGACTTTGACGAGCAGAAACAGGAGGAACCCAAGTGACCGTCCGGCACGCACGACCGGATGACGCGCCCATCCTCGCCGCGATGGAAGCCGCATGCTTCCCGCCTGCTGAGGCAGCCAGTGCGGCGGCGATTGCTGCGCGGACAGCCGCATACCCGAAGCATTTCTGGCTGCTCGAGGACAGCGGCCGGATTGTCAGCTTTGTAAACGGCATGGTGACCGACGTACCCGACCTTACGGATGAAATGTACGAGAATACCGGTCTGCACACCGAAACCGGGCGCTGGCAGATGATTTTCGGCGTAAACACTCTGCCTGACTATCGGCGGCAGGGCTGTGCCGCACAGCTTCTCACATGCGCCATCGCGGACGCCCGGACGCAAGGCCGCGCCGGACTGGTGCTGACCTGCAAGGACGCGCTGGTGCACTATTACGCGAAATTCGGCTTTGCGGACGAAGGCGTGTCCGCGTCCACGCATGGCGGCGTGGTCTGGCACCAGATGCGGCTGACCTTTTGAAAAAAGCGCCGCTTCTGTGAGGGGGATCACAGGAGCGGCGCCTTTTCGTTTTTTCCGAAAACTGCGGTTAGTCGCGGTTCTGGGTGGTCGGGTTGTTGCGCTGGTTCTGGGACTGCTGGTCGTTGCGCTGGTTCTGATTCTGGTTATTCTTCTGGTTCTGAGAATCACGGGACATGGCGATTCACCTTCTTTCATCGTGGGATACGGTTCTAGTATGTCCGCACGAAAGCCGGTTATACCAAAAAATTTTCAAAAAAATGCCCTGCAAGGCTTGTTGCAGGGCATTTGATTTAATTAAAGTAAACAATCTCTTCTTCCGGCGGGTCGGTCGGCTCCACCGCCAGCAGATCCAGCACCGGGCCGGCGCCTTTGTACTGCGCCAGTTCTTCGATATGGATGTGCGCGGTGATGTTGTACCAGCCCTTGTTCTGGATGCCCGGAAACTCGCCGTGCGTGTTGCAGGCAAACCCAAGGAACTGAATGTCATCCGCACAGCAAACCATGCCATGACGGCCGGGAACAATCCAGCCGTCCGGAAGCTGCGGGGTGACCAACACATGCGCCTTAAAATGCACGGTCTTATCGTCGTACTTTTCCGGTTCGCTGCTCGCGTCCACGTACCACAGGCCGAAATCCTCATCCCCGATGTCAATTTCATCGGCATCAATGTCAAACGGCATCTCCATATTGTCGCGGTAGTCCTCGGAATTGCCGTCCACGTCGTCGAGGAAAATGGTCGCGCGCGGATTCATTGCACGGATGTTGCGGCTGTGCAGATAGTCTTTGTCCTTCTGCGTGCAGCGGTTAAACACAATCAGATCGGCCGTGGTGATGTGCTCGAACATCTTGGGGCCAAGGTTTGCCGAATACAGCTCAAACGTCGGGCCGCAGATGGACGCGACAATCTGATACAGCTCCCAGCAGTTGGGCATGACCTCGTCCACGAAATGGCCGAGATCCCACATGCCGTTGAACTCAATGATGACGCGGTCGGGATTTTCGGCCTCGTGCGCCTTTTTGAGCGCCGCAGTGGTCAGCTCGTCCTCGTCCTCTACATCCACCAGCACAACATTATACTTTTCGAGAAATTCCTCGTCGTATTCCTCAATGCCGTCCTCACAGCGGATGAGCAGGGTTTTTTCGTCCAGCGTGAAGTTGGGGTCAGCCAGAATTTCCTTGATAAAGGTGGTCTTGCCGCCCTCCAGCAAGCCGGTAAAGATATATGCAGGAGGCTTCATGCTGCGCCCTCCTTAAATGCCGAACAGTTCAGCCAGACGATCCTCGTCCAGCTCCGCGCCGATGACGCACAGACGACCGGTGTAATCGGCTGCGCCGCGGCGGATTTCGGGCATACCGGGCACGTAATCAAAGTGCAGCCAGCCGCCGTCCGCACAGGGGACGATGCCCTTGGCGCGCAGGACGGTGCCAAGCGAGATATCACCCAGCTCGGTCAGGCAGTCCTTGAGCGCAGCCTCGGTGAACTTCTTCGGGGTTTCGACGCCCCAGCTCTGGAAGACCTCATCTGCATGATGGTCATGGCCGCAGCAGCACGAACCGTCATGATGATGGTGATGCTCGTGCTCGTGGTCGTGATGGTGCTCGTGGTCGTGGTCATGGCAGCCGCAGGTGCAGTTCTCGTCGTGCTCATGATGATGCTCATGCTCGTGATCATGGTCGTGGTGATGATGCTCATGATCATGGTCATGGCAGCCGCAGGTGCAGTTCTCGTCATGCTCGTGGTGATGGTGCTCGTGCTCCTCCTCAATCTGGGCAAGCAGCTCCTCGGCCAGCGAATGGCTGGCTTCCATCACGTCCAGCATCTGCGCGCCGGTCAGCTCATCCCACGGGGTGGTGACGATGCGGGCATCCTTGTTGTGGCCGCGCAGCAGGGTGACGCACTGGTCAAGCTTGT
>JBJDZO010000281.1:0-1925 GCA_051868095.1 Butyricicoccus sp.
TCAGCGGGCAGAACAGGGACTTCATGACGCGCTTTACCGGCATGATATCGCCGATGAGTTCGGTTGCGGTGTCGAAATGCTCCTTGAACTCGTCGTCCTTCATTTCGAATTCGGAATTCTTGATCTTGTCGAACTCCTCACCGAGATCCTCAATCAGATGGTCGAACTGATGGCCCAGGCCGCCGTCCGATGCCTGCTGGGTGTGAATCTTAAAGCCGAGCGGGTTGTAGTTGCGGTCTACCCAGATGCCGAGGTAATCCGGAACCACCTTGTCGTCATCGAACTCGGTCAGGTTGATCATGCTGTGGCGCAGGCGGCCTTCAATCCAGCGGGCTACCGGATCTTCGCACTGCATGCGCGGAACGATGGTTTCCTTGACGAAGTTGTCCACCTCAATGTGGATAACCGGGCGTTCGCCCTTCAGGGCATTGTGGCGCTTCCACAGTGCAATGCGTTCCTGATTCTTGGGGCTGTTTGCGACCTCAAGCTGTTTTTTCGCCAGATCGCGGATGACTTCTCGTTCTCTGCTGGTGATCATACAGAACACTCTCCTTATTGTATTTTCGTTTTTCGGGGAAGCGAATCTTATCGGGGCTGAGCGCCGGAGGCGTCGGCGCCCGTCCCGGTTCGAAAAGAAACTTTGCAAGGGCCGAGGGGCCTGCCCATATCAGACAGGGAAAAGAGGTATGTTCCCTTGCGGTGTGAGCTCATTATAATCGGGCAAAGCGCACAAAGATATCGGATTTTTTGCTGTGTTGTTTGGAAAAGTTGCTTTTCTGTTTTTCTGCGGCAAACGAGCAATATTTTCAAACAATTGCGCAACATTTCCAAATGACACGCCCGTTTTTTTCTCCTACAATATTTTCACAAGCGCAGCGCTCCACGCAAAATAACACAGAAAAACGAGAACTTCACAGAAAAGAGAGGACTATTATGGCATTCACACTGATATCCTTTGTCCTTGTCACGGCACTTGTCGCCTTCATCAGTTGGTACAAGACCCGCGGCACAGACGAAACGAATAAAGAGGGATATTTCCTCGCAGGCCGCAGCCTGACCGGCATTGTAATCTTCGGCTCCCTGATGATGACCAATCTGTCGGCCGAGCAGCTGGTCGGCCGAAACGGACAGGGTTACGCCGCAGGTATGACAGCCATGGGCTGGGAGTCCATGTGCCCGATTGCTCTGACCCTCATGGCACTGTTCTTTGTCCCCCGCTACTTCAAGCTGGGCATCACCACCATTCCGGAGTTTCTGGAAGACCGCTATGACCGCGCAACCCGCGTCATGGTATCGTTCATTTTCCTTGTCGCGTACATCGTCACCATGCTGCCGCTCGTTCTGTATGCCGGTTCGGTCGCGATGGAGCGCATCTTCGACGTGACGAGCCTGGTTGGCGACCGTTTCCTCGGCATCACCATCATGTGCGTGCTCCTCGGCGTCATCGGCGGCATTTACGCCATCTTTGGCGGCCTGAAGGCGGTTGCGGTTTCCGATACCCTGAACGGCGTGATTTTTATCGCCGGTGCGGCCCTGCTGGTTCCGCTGCTGGCCTTCATCGCGCTCGGTGACGGCAGCTTTCTGGAAGGCGTGCATCTCTTCGCCACCGCCGCGCCCGATCACCTGAACACCATCCAGCCCGCAAACGCCCAGCCTCCGTACATTCCCTGGCCCATGATCATCATCGGCTGCGGCATTAACCATGTTTCCTACTGGTGCACCAACCAGTCCATCATGCAGCGCGTACTGGGCGCGAAGAACCTGAAGGAAGCCCAGAAGGGCGCCCTGCTGGCCGGCCTGCTGGTTGTATTCTGCCCGATCTTCCTGGTAGCGCCCGGCATCATTCAGTTCATCCGCGACGGCGGCGTGCTGACTGACTTCGATATGGCGTATCCGACGCTGATCCGCGATATTCTGCCGACCCC
>JBJDZO010000282.1:0-8503 GCA_051868095.1 Butyricicoccus sp.
ATCATGGATACGATCTGCTTCAGAAAATCGCGCGGACCGATCTGTGGCACGAATCTCCGCCCGATGCGGCCGGTGTATACCGCGTGCTGCGCGACATGGAGAAACGCGGGCTGATCTGCTCCCACATCGACCCGGATTCCAAGGCCGGCATGGGCAAGCGTGTATTTGAAATCACCGACGAAGGCCGTGCCTGCATGAAGAACTGGGTGGACACGCTCGAACAGTATCGCCGCGGCATCGATCAGGTAATCGTCCATCTGCGCGAAGCGCTGACCGATCATCCGGCCGCATCCGAACAACATACTGAAACTTCCTGCTGCTGCTGTGGAAGGTCAGAAGCGGCAGAAGAATAAATCATTGAATCTGTAACTGAGGAGGATCTTACCATGAAAGAACTGTTATTCCGCACCCTGCGCCATGAGGAAACCGAGCGCGCACCGTGGGTACCCTTTGCCGGTGTACATGCTGCAAAGCTGAAGGGGTATACCGCTACCGAAATGCTGACCAACGCCGACAAGGCAGTTGAGTCTCTGATGGAAGTGAACCGTCTGTACAAGCCGGACGGCCAGCCGGTGATTTTCGACCTGCAGATCGAGGCAGAGTGCCTGGGCTGCGACCTGACTTGGGCCGACGATTGCCCGCCGTCTGTTTCCGGCCATCCGCTCGACGGCAGCGACGAAGAGCCGCCTGAAACTCCCTGCGACTGCAAGATCCCGACCAAGGAATCCGGCCGTATCCCCTACGTTCTGGAAGTTATGCGCCGCATGAAGGAGAATGTTGGCGAGACCACCGCACTGTATGGCCTGATCTGCGGCCCGTTCACTCTGGCTTCCCATCTGCGCGGCAACAACCTGTTCACCGATATGTTCGACTTCGAAGAAGAGGTTGAAAGCCTGTTTGCATTCTGCAACCGCGTATGCATGAAGATGGCTGAGTATTACATTGAGGCTGGCATGGATGTCATTGCGATCGTTGACCCGCTGATTTCCCAGATCTCCACCGCACACTTTGAGCAGTATATGACCGAGCCGTACACCGAGCTGTTCGCACACATCCGTGAGCAGGGCGCGTTCTCTTCCTTCTTTGTATGCGGCGACGCAACCCGTAACATCGAGGCAATGTGCCAGACTAAGCCGGACTCCATTTCGGTTGATGAAAACGTCAATCTGCTGGCTGCAAAGGAAATCTCCGACAAGTATAACGTTACGATCGGCGGCAACATCCCGCTGACTACCATCATGCTGCTCGGCAACCAGCAGGACAACATGAAGTTCGCAGTTGATCTGCTCGACTCCATCCCGGTCAAGAAGAACTTCATCCTCGCACCGGGCTGCGATATGCCGTACGATGTTCCGGTTGAGAACGGTATCGGCGTCGCACAGGCCGCACTGGAGACCGACGCAGTACGCGAGATGGTTAAGAACTATCAGGCAGAAGAAGTTGATACCTCCGGCGTTGAACTGCCCGACTACGCAAACCTCAAGAAGCCGTTCATCGAGGTATTCACTCTGGATTCCGCGCAGTGCGCAGCCTGCGGCTACATGATGGGCGCAGCAAACGCTGCGAAGGAGACCTTTGGTGACGCGATTGACATGGTTGAGTACAAGTTCATCTACAAGGAGAACGTTGCTCGCTGCGTCAAGATGGGCGTACCGAACCTGCCCTCCATGTACATCAACGGCGAACTGAAGTACCGCTCCATCATTCCGGCAAAGGAAGAGCTGGAAAAGGCAATTCAGGAAGCAATCGACGCCTGCAAGGGCTAAGAAAGGACGATTTCGATGAGCAAACTGTATCTGATTACCGGCTTTCTCGGCGCGGGAAAAACTACGTTCCTGAAAAATTTCATCCGTCTGTTTTCCGGTCAGAAGATCCAGCTCATCGTCAATGAATTCGGCAAGGAGGGCGTGGACGGCGCCCTCCTCTCCGATCTCGGCGCATACCTCGACGAAATCGCAGGCGGCTCGGTCTTTTGTTCCTGCCGTCTGGATCAGTTCGAAAAGGTGCTGCGGCAGTCGGCTGACGTCAATGCGGACGTCATTCTGGTTGAGGCGTCCGGTCTGTCCGATCCGACCGGCGTGCGCAAGCTTTTTTCGCAGACCGATCGCTTCCCGCACATCGATTATCAGGGCGCGGTTTGTCTGGTGGACGCGGTGCGCTTCCCCAAGCTGTACGCAACCGCGCGCACCTGTGTCAAGCAGCTCGCATCGAGCGATGTGGCGGTCGTAAATAAGGTAGATCGCGCATCGGAAGAACAGCTTTCGGAAACGCTGTCCCTCATCCGCGGCCAGCGGCCAGATATGCCAATCATCCAGACCTCATTCGGCGTGATTGACGCAGGTATTCTGGAAACGCTGTCGCGCGCACAGGAGCTTCCGGCGGGTGATATGCCGCTGACGGCCGACCTGACTCTGCGCAGCCTGATGATCACGATTGCGCCGACGATCACACCGTATGCGCTGCAAAAATTCATCGAAATGTTTCTCGAGGTCACATTCCGCGTCAAGGGCTTCATTCAGACCAGCGAAGGGATATATCTGGCCGACTGTGTAGGCAATGTCGTGAATCTGACCCCGTATACAGGCGCCGCGCCCGAAGGCGGAATCGGCCATCTGGTCGTGTTGTCCGGCGCAGGCATGCCAGTGCGCAAACGTGTCAAAGATGCGGTAAAATGGTACCCGAATGACATTCTTTCGGTCGAATAACGCGAAAACAGCGGAGTTTTTTCCGCTGTCTTTTCCGGGGCAAACGTAGAGTTTGTCTAATACCGGATAACCTCTTTCATACAGGACTTTTCCATTCCCGGCCTTTCCTTCCAAGCCGAACGTTCTAAAGCGCCCTGCTCCGCAGGGTTTGCTTTCCCTCTCAATTCATATTTATTCTATAGGATTCCTAGCATTTAAGGAGGACCCAACGTGAGAAAAAAGGAGTTTCTTGGCGAATTCATCGGCACTTTTTTGATGGTACTGTTCGGCTGCGGCTCGGTGGCAGTCACGACGCTGTTCGGTTCCCATCAGGGCCTGTTCCAGATTGGAATTGTTTGGGGCATCGGCGTCACGCTCGCCATCTATATAACGCGCGATCTTTCCTGCGCACATTTCAACCCGGCGGTCACGCTTGCCATGGCAGCTTCCGGCCGCATGACTGTCCGCAAGGTTCCCTGCTATCTTATCGCGCAGTTCAGCGGCAGCTTTGTCGCCGGCCTGACCATTTACGGCCTGTTCGGCACAACTATCGCAGCCTATGAGCAGGAGCGCGGCATTGTGCGCGGCACCTTTGAATCAGTGGCCACTGCCAAGATGTTCGGAGAATATTACCTGCAGCCCGGCGGCAGTACATCGGTCAGCATGGAGCTGGCCGCCGCGGCTGAGCTGTTTGGCACCTTTCTGCTGGTACTGACCATCTTCTGTCTGACCGAAAGCTGCAACGTAGGCAAACCCAGTTTCAATGAAGCGCCCATCTTCATCGGCCTGACGGTCACTTCAATTATCTGCCTGTTGGCACCGCTGACGCAGGCCGGTCTGAACCCGGCGCGTGACTTTGCGCCGCGTCTGGTTGCGCTGCTGTTCGGTTGGGGCAAATGGGCGGTGCCGGATTCCTCAGGCGGCTTCTTCTGGGTTTACATTCTTGCGCCGATTGCCGGCGGTATGTTGGCCGGTTTGCTGTTTACACATGTCATCGAACCTGTTCTGAAATCATCCAAAACATCCTGCTGTCAATAATTTGATGTATTTGAAAGGAGTATTCTTATGAATCGAAACAAACTGATCCTCGTCGGCGGATTCCTCGGTGCAGGCAAAACCAGTCTGCTGTGGAAGGCATCCGAACTGCTTGGTCAGCGCGGCACCCGTGCGGGCCTGATTACGAACGATCAGGCGACCAATCTGGTGGATACCACATTCCTTGAATCGAATACGAATCTGGTGCGCGAAGTCAGCGGCAGCTGTTTTTGCTGTAATTTCGGCGGCTTTGCCGACGCAATTTCCTATATTGCCGCGCAGAATCCGGATGGCGTAATCCTGGCTGAGCCGGTCGGAAGCTGCACGGACCTGTCTGCAACGCTCATGCAGCCGCTCAAAGACAAGTATGCGCATACCGTAGACCTCGCGCCGCTCACTGTACTGGCTGATCCAGAGCGTCTGCGCGGGATTCTGGACGGTGCGGATACTCCGGCTGCCTATATCGGCTCCAAGCAGTTCGAAGAAGCCGATATTATCCTGATCAATAAAATGGATTTGCTTGACCCTGCCGAAGCAGCCGCACTCCAGCAGCGCGCGGAAGAAAAATGGCCACAGGCATGCGTCCAGACTGCCAGTGTCAAGGATGGCATCGGTATCGCAGAGTGGCTGGAACTTGTTTTTCAGCAGCAGCCCGCAGGCACCCATTTGGCAGATATCGATTACGATATTTATGCGGATGGCGAAGCAGCCTATGGATGGCTCAACGCCAGCTATACACTGGACAGCGACGGCGATTTTGCGCAGGCTGCCGCGCAGCTTCTGCACGGTCTCGGCATGGCCTTTGACACACGCGGCGCTTCGGTCGGTCATGTAAAATTCCTGCTGCAAACACGCACGCATCAGTGGATCGGCAATCTGACCGGCAAATCAGATACCGCGTCCCTGCGGAATACACCGCATGCCGCAGACAGCGCCGTACTTACTGTAAATGCCCGAGTGGAAATCGGGCCGGACGAACTGGAACAGATCGTTTCGCAGGCCGTACAGAAGTCGCTGACCGGGATTGCTTTCCATCAAACCGCCAGCAACTGCCTGATTCCGGGCCGCCCGAATCCGACTTACCGGTATCATCAGATTATCGAGGGCTAAAGACGCAAAAAAGACTTGTTTTCTTAAGAAAACAAGTCTTTTTGGTGGAGACGGTGGGGATCGAACCCATGACCTCTTGACTGCCAGTCAAACGCTCTCCCAGCTGAGCTACGCCCCCAAATATTTCGGTAACAATAGTTATTATAAGGAACAGCAGGTGTTTTGTCAAGAAGTTTTCTAAAAAAATCTCCCCTTTTTCCAAGCTGCTGCTTACTTTCATGCGCCTCCATCCTATCGATTCGTATTCCATTCCTTTTTCCAATGTTTCAGCCACTGCATCCGTCTGCCCTTTCAGCATATTGATTCTATCAGAATATTTCTTCACAATCCTCTTTTCGTGAATTTTTTTCATGTACCATTCCATGAATCCGGTATAGCCAACCGGTTCCATGGACATGCTGAAAAAGATGCTGAAAAAACAAACTGCCTTATACTGCCCTTTTTTCGTACAAAAGCACAAAACCTGCCGTACATATCAAGAAAATGACCGTATTGCCTTGCAATCACGACCAACTGTGGTAAAATAAATGAGTATCATGCAGGTCAAATGTGTTATTTTGACCCCACTTATCCTTTTGATTCGGAGAGAAATACCATGATGGATTGGAAGTATCTTGCGGATAAGCTGTTTCCGCATATTACAGAAACCCCGGAGCAGGTCGAAGCACGCTATCCGAAGCGCGAACTGCCCGAGGGCGCAAAAGTTACCCGTATGGGCCCCAGCCCGACCGGCTTCATGCATCTCGGAAACCTGTACGGCGCACTGGTAGACGAGCGTCTGGCACATCAGTCAGGCGGCGTGTTCTATCTGCGTATTGAGGACACCGACCGGAAGCGCGAGGTGAAAGGCGGCGTTCAGACGATCATTGATGCATTTTCTTCGTTCGGTCTGCCCTTTGATGAAGGCGCAACGCTGGACGGAGAGACCGGTGCTTATGGCCCCTACCGTCAATCGCAGCGTGCGGAGATTTATCAGACCTTTGTCAAGTCTCTGATGGCGCGCGGCATGGCATATCCCTGCTTCTGCACCGAGGAAGAACTGTCCGCGGCGCATGCTGAGCAGGAAAAGAACAAGGAAAACTTCGGCTACTATGGCAAGTACGCCATCTGGCGCGACCGCACGATTGAGGAGATCGAAGCTGAGCTGGCCAAGGGCACACCGTATGTTGTCCGCTTCCGCTCGGAAGGCTCGATTGAAAACAAGGTGCGCCACGAGGATCTGGTCAAGGGCAAGATGGAAGTTACCGAAAACGATCAGGATGTTGTCATTCTCAAATCGGACGGCATCCCGACCTACCATTTCGCACATGTGGTGGACGATCACCTGATGGGTACTACCATCGTCGTGCGCGGCGAGGAGTGGCTGGCCACCCTGCCGGTACACCTCCAGCTGTTCCGCGCCATGGGCTGGAAGGCGCCCAAGTATGCGCACACGGCTCAGCTCATGAAGATCGACGAAGAGACCGGCGGCAAGCGTAAGCTGTCCAAGCGCAAGGATCCCGAGTTGGCGCTCACCTATTATGCCAAGGAAGGCTATCCGGCTCCCTGTGTACTCGAATACCTGATGACACTGCTCAACTCCAACTTCGAGGAATGGCGCCGTGCGAATCCGGACGCGCCGATGAACGATTTCCCGTTCACCACCAAGAAGATGAGCGGCTCGGGTGCGCTGTTTGACATCGACAAGCTCAAGGACGTATCCAAGAACGTCATTTCTCATATGACCGCCGAGCAGGTTTACGACTACGTTTCCGCATGGAGCGCGGCAAACGATCCGGAATTCCACGCGCTCTTCATCCGTGAGCCGGACAAGACTCGTGCATTCCTCGCCATCGGCCGCGGCGGCAAGAAGCCGCGTAAGGATATCGCTCTGTGGACCGATGTCAAGCCCTATATGGACTTCCTGTTCGACGAGCTGTTCCAGCCTGACTATACCCTGCCCGCGCGTGTCTCTGCTGACGACGCAAAGGCGATTCTGGACGATTTCGCCAAGGTTTTCGACGCAGACGATACGCCGGATGGCTTCTTCGATAAGATGAAGACCATCGCCGAGGCACATGGCTATGCGGCGGAAACCAAAGCATACAAGCAGAATCCGGAACAGTACAAGGGCGCGGTCGGCGACGTATCCATGGTAATCCGTATCGCGGTGGCTGGCCGTCAGAATGCGCCCGACCTGCAAAGCGTCATGCACATCATGGGCCGCGAGCAGGTGCTTGCCCGTCTGACTGCATGCAAAAATGCGCTGAACTAATTTCCAAACTGGGGGACTCACAATTATGATGGAAGACGTCAACAACTTTTTGACTGAAATTATCGACGCCGACCTTGCGGCCGGGCTGAACGAGCAGATCCATACCCGTTTCCCGCCCGAGCCGAACGGCTATCTGCATATCGGTTCGGCCAAAGCAATTTACATCAACTGGTCGATTGCGAAAAAATATAACGGCAAATTCAACCTCCGTTTCGATGACACCAACCCGGTGCGCGAGGACGACGAATATGTACAGTCCATTCAGAAGGACATCGAATGGCTGACCGGCGAGATGCCGAACGGCGGCATTTTCTATGGTTCGGACTACTTTGAAGCCTGCTATGAATATGCTGTTCACCTCATCAAGAAAGGAAAGGCTTATGTAGACGACCTTTCTCAGGAGGAGATGCGCGCACAGCGCGGTACCCTGACCCAGCCCGGCCAGAACAGCCCGTACCGTGACCGCTCGGTTGAGGAAAACCTCGCGCTGTTTGAGGCGATGCGGAACGGCGAATTTCCGGACGGTTCCAAGACTTTGCGTGCCAAGATCGATATGTCCTCTCCGAATATGAACATGCGCGACCCGGCAATTTACCGCATTGTCCGTGCGCATCACCATCGTCAGGGCGACAAGTGGTGCATCTATCCGCTGTATGACTTCGCGCATCCGTTTCAGGATCTGGTAGAGGGCATTACCCATTCTATGTGCTCGATTGAGTTCGAAAACCATCGTCCGCTGTATGAGTGGGTCGTGGACAACTGCCCCTTGCCCCATCTTCCGGGATTCCCCAAGCAGCGTGAATTTGCGCGCCTGAACGTGACTCATACGGTCATGAGCAAGCGCTATCTGCGCGAACTGGTCTTTAATGGCCATGTGGAGGGCTGGGATGACCCGCGCATGCCGACCCTGTGCGGCCTGCGCCGCCGCGGTTATACCCCGAGTGCAATTCTGGACTTTGTGAAGCGTGCTGGCATTGCCAAGGCCAATTCGCTGGTGGATATCCGCCTGCTTGAGCACTGCATCCGTGAGGAACTCAATGAAACCGCTCTGCGCCGCATGGCAGTCACCGAGCCGGTCAAGCTGACCATCACCAACTACCCGGCTGACAAGACCGAGTATTTCGAAGTGCCGAACAATCCGCGTGATGAAGCCGCAGGCACCCGTCAGGTTCCCTTCACCGGCACGGTCTACATCGAAAAGAGCGACTTTGCTGAGGTTCCGCCTCCGAAGTTCCAGCGTCTCAAGCCGGGCGGTGAGGTTCGTCTGATGGGCGCATATATTGTGAGATGCAACGAGATTGTCAAGGACGAAAACGGCGAGATCGTAGAGCTGAAGTGCACCGCTGACCTCGAAACCGCGAACGGCATGCCGACAGACGGCCGTAAGGTCAAGGGCACCATCCACTGGGTTTCCGCGCAG
>JBJDZO010000283.1:0-8464 GCA_051868095.1 Butyricicoccus sp.
GTGCCGCCGTAGTTGAGCAGGCGAAGCACCTCGGCATGGTAGTACAAAAACTCGTCGCTGCTGCGCGCCCGCGGATGATGGAACGGCACATCGACAATCTTGGTGATGCGGCCCGGCCGCGGCGTCATTACGACGATCTGGTCGGACAGGTATACGGCTTCATCGACATCGTGCGTGACCATAATCATGGTCATATTCTGTTCTTTGCGGATACGCAGGATTTCCTCCTGCATGTTCATGCGCGTAAATGCATCGAGTGCGCCGAGCGGTTCGTCAAGCAGCAGCACCTTAGGATGGCTGACCAGCGCCCGCGCCAGCGACGCACGCTGACACATGCCGCCCGAAAGCTGATGCGGATAATACTTTTCAAAGCCTTTCAGGCCGACCAGCTCGATAAATTCATCGACGCGGGATGCGGTTTCCTTGAAAATGCCGCGCGCCCGCAGGCTGAACGCGATATTCTCATAAATCGTCAGCCATGGGAACAGCGTATGCTCCTGAAACATGAAGCCGCGGTCGCTGCCCGGGCCTGCAATCGGCGCGCCGTCGAGCGTCAGCGTACCGCTGTCCGGCTGAATCAGCCCGGCGATCAGGCGCAGCAGCGTGGATTTGCCGCAGCCCGACGGGCCGATCAGCGAAGTGAATGAGCCGGGCTGAATCTGTAAATCGATCTCCGACAGCGCAGTGACGGTTTCCCCCTGCGGGTTGGTGAACCGTTTGCCCACCCCGGCAATCTGAATACCTCCTACCATTTAATGACTCCTTTCTGCCAGACGAGAACCTTATTCCGTGCGCGGAACAGCAATGTAATGATGCAGTAACAGGTCAGCGACATGACAATCAGTCCTGCATAGACGTTGGCATACGCCATCATATCCTTCTGCCAGTTGATGTACCAGCCAATGCCGTATTTCGCACCCAACATTTCCGCTGTAACCAGCGTGATAAACGATGAGCACGTGCCATTGAACAGGCCAATGAACATATGCGGCATGGCAGCCGGGATGCCGACCTTTAAAATGGTGTAGCGGCTGGACGCGCCGAGCGTTGCGGCGGCTTCAAAGTAAGAATTCTGGATGCTGGAAATGCCGCTCGAGGTCAGCACCGAGGTCGGGAACCAGACGGCGAGCGCAATCAGGAAAGTGCTTGCTGAAACCACAGTCGGGAAACTGATGAGCACCAGCGGAATCCATGCGGTAGATGGAATCGGACCGAGCACACGCACCAGCGGCTGAATCCAGTAACGCACATGACGGTTGAAGCCGATGGCGATGCCGGTCAGGATTCCGGCGGACGCGCCGCACAGCCAGCCGACAATTTGCAGACGCAGCGAGTACAGCAGGCATTTACCAAGGAAGGCGATGTCCTCAATCAGCACGCCGAATATCCGATCGAGCGATGGGAAATACAGCACCGGGAAAATCGCGGTTTTTACGGTCAGAATGTCGAGAATACACAGAAAAAGCAGGATACCCGCATAAAACGGAGCTTTTCGCGCGTAATTCTCCTGAAATTCAGCCAGCGTCAGACCGGCGAGGAAAGCCGCGGCCGCGAGAACCAGCACAACTGCAAGCAGAATGGCAAAATAGGGATGCGCTGCGGCCGGATGTGCGGCGGAATCCGGCCATATGCAATCGATCAGCAGCGCAAATGCCGCAACGAAAGCCGGCAGCAGGGTTTTCAATCTGTTCATAACTTCTCCTTTGGGCAAAATAAAACACGGGGGCATCGGGGTGCGGGCACACAGTTCGGCCCGGCCGCAATGCCTCCGTGTTTTCGGTCAGCAATGTTACTTGAGTCGTATTTTTTCATGTTGTTCGAGCTGGATCACCACGCCGTCCTGAATCACGACCGTCACCGTGCCGAAGCGCACGGCATGGATCGCATCCAGAATTTTCTGCACGTGTGCCGGTTCCAGCCCGTAAAGCTCCAGATTGTTCATCGCAGCCCTCCGTTTTCGGTCAGGCTCTGCACAAACGCGGCGCCGGGCATTCGTATACACGAAAGAATCCGTTTCCTCATCTGATACATCTGCTGTTTTCGTTCTTTCATGGTCGAATACTCCTTTCACCTATAAACATACTTTGTTGATATGTTTAACGTGATTCAAATATTATCACAGGATGCAGTATATGTCAAGGATATTTTCAGATTTTTCTGAAAGCCCTGTATTTTGACGCAAAAAACACCATCCCAACAGGGATGGTGTTTTCAGGCAGCTTGTTTCAGCACCGGGCCGCGCTTTCGATTTCCTGCAATTCAAATCGGTATTTCTGGGTGCAGTCCGGATATTTTTCGTGATCCACTTCCTCCAAAAACATCGCAAGCGGACGAATCCACAGGGAACCGTCGCCGTACAGCTTGCGGTAAACAACGTATTCCTCTCCGGTTTCAGAATGCTTCGCCGTGTCCTCAACCAGATAATAGTCACCCTTAAAATGCCGGTATACCCGTTTCAGCTTCAGTTCCCGCATGCTTCCTCCTCCAGCCAGCGCACAGCGCAGTGCGCCAGCCCAGCCGCACCAATCGGGCATACGCCTTCATTGAAACGCACCTTGGGATTATGCGCGGAATACGCGCCACGCTCGTCCAAAAAACCGGCCGACAGATACAGCAGTGCCGCGGGTACCTTTTCCGCGAGAACCGCGAAATCCTCCGAGGCGTTCGCCTGCATCCCCGGCACCGGCGTCTGACCGGGCACGTTCATTTCCTGCATATAACCCGCTACCCGCCCGGTAAAATCGGGATCACACACGAGCGGCGGCACCTGCGAAAGCGGCGTGATGGTCACACGACCACCGTAGGTTTTAGCCACGCCCTCCGCAGCCTCAGTGATACGACGAACAAGCAGCGTGCGCGCTTCTTTGTCGTTGGTGCGCAGCGTGCCTTCGAGTACCGCAGTATCCGGGATAATATTGGCCGCGTTGCCCGCCTGCATTTTTCCGACGGTCAGCACACAGGTTTTCTCCGGATTGGCCTCGCGCGCGATGAGCGTTTCCAGCGCAATGTAAATCTGCACCGCAATCTGGATGGGGTCCACCGTCAGATTGGGATACGCGCCGTGACCGCCCTTGCCGAATACTTCAATTCGAAAACCGTCCACCGAATTCATCATCACGCCGCCGCTGTTGTACATAAACAGCCCGAGCGGCATCTGGCCGGGTGCGACATGAAACGCAAGCGCTGCATCCACCTTCGGATTGTCCAGAATGCCGTTTGCAATCATGTCCTGACTGCCCTCGAAGGTCTCCTCGGCGGGCTGGAACATCAATTTTACCGTGCCGCGCAGCTCAGTTTCGCATTCCTTGAGCATCCGGGCAGCGGTCAGCAGCATGGCCGCGTGGAAATCGTGGCCGCAGGCATGCGCCTGCTCACCAGTCGGGCAAGCAAACGGCTCCTCACTCTGCTCAGGCATCGGCAGCGCGTCCATATCTGCGCGGAGCAGCAGAACTTTTCCGCCGTGACCAACCGAAGCTGTGACGCCGTGGCCGCAGGGTTCCGGGTTCAGCCCATATTCGCGCAGTTTGTCCATCACATAGGCCCGCGCCTTGGGCATGTCCAGACCAACCTCCGCATTCTGATGAAAATACCGACGATTTGCAACCGTATCCTCGTTCAGTTCCTGCGCACGTTTATAAAAATCCATATTTCGATACACTCCTTTTCCATGCAAACAGGGTTCCCATTTTCTGCGTTCCTTACACACCTTGCTCCCGCAGGGTCTCCAGTAGGCCCGTGCATCCGTCCAACACATCTCTCCAAGTTGCTTCAAAATCTCGCGTATACCACGGATCGGCCACATCGCCGGGTCGGTCGGTATAATCGAGCAGCAAATGCAGCTTCTCTTCTCCGCCGCAGATACGGCGCATGCCACGCAAGTTGGCGCGGTCCATGCCGATCAACAGATCAAAGCGGTCATAATCGTTCCGCTGAAGCTGACGGGCAGTTTTACCAGAACAACGGATGCCGTGGGTCTCCAGCATCCGCCTTGCCGGTGGATACACCGGATTGCCCAGTTCTTCAGCACTGACCGCGGCCGATTCAATGTAAAAATCCTCTTCCAGCCCAGCCTTTCGCACCAGATCCTTCATCACGAACTCGGCCATCGGACTTCTGCAAATATTGCCGTGGCAGAGAAAAAGCACTTTTATCATAATCTCCGTTTTCCTCCATGAGTCTGCATAAATCTATATAACTGCATCGTAGATTGGTGTAGTAAAATCATACCACATCAAGACACCTTTTTCTATGATAAAACAACAGATATCCGATTGAAAAAAACTTCTTCTGGATTGAGAAACACAAAAATCCCGGAGTGCAAGCACCCCGGGATTCCGGATGTCATTCGATGCGTTTTTTCTTTTTCCACACGCCCGACAATACGAACGTCACGGATGCGGCAGTGCCGATCGCCCAGCCAACCGGCCAGCTCAGCCAGATACCGAGCACATCCCACCAGCCTGCGAATACATAACTGAGCGCGACGCGCAGAATAAGATCGGAGAAAGTCGCCACCATGAACGCACCCATCGCACCTGCGCCGCGCAGCACACCATCTGCGCACAGCTTGAGCGCAATCACCACATAAAACGGCGAAACCACGCGCAGAAACTGCACGCCTGCCGCAATGATTTCAGTTTCCGAGGCATCGACAAACAGCCCCATCATTGGCTTTGCAAACACGGTGTAAAGCAGGGTAAACGGCACAACGACCGCGAGTGCCATACCGAATGAAGCACGCAGGCCCTGCATGACACGTTCGTTTTTTCCAGCGCCGATGTTCTGCGCGGAAAAACTGGATACCGCGCTGCCGAGTGCTGTGAGCGCAACGATGGTGAAAGTATTCAGCTTCATTGCCGCAGAAAAACCACCGATGATGGCCCAACCATAGCCATTGATCAGGCGTTGTACGACCAGATTGCCGACCGAAATAAAACTCTGCTGCAAAATGCTTGGTACCGCTACGCCAGTGATACGTCCAAACATATGAAGCTGAAACAGCGGAAATTTACTGCTCGGCAGGGTTTTCAGGCGGCGCAACAGGGTAATAATCGCCAGAATCGACGATACACCCTGTGCGAGAAAGGTTGCCCAGGCAACGCCATCCACGCCCATGCCGCCCACGGTCACAAATACAATATCCAGAATAATATTCGCTACCGACGACGCAATCAGAAAATAAAGCGGCGTGCGGCTGTCCCCCAGCGCGGTAAAGATACCCGTGCAGATGTTGTACAGAAACAGAAAAACCAGCCCGGCCACATAAATCCGCAGGTATATGCCTGCATCCGCGAGAATGTGCGAATCCGTGTCCAGCGCGGTGAGCATACCGCGGCAGAACAGCAGACCAAGGACTGTCAATAGAACACTGAGCGTCAGACTGGTCAGAATCGATGTGCTTACCGAGGTTTTCATACGGGCGTAGTCCTTCGCGCCAAACAGCTGCGAAACAACAACCGAACAGCCCAGATTCATGCCAGTAGCAAACGCCATGAACAGCATGGTAATCGGATAGGATGCGCCGATGGCAGCCAGTGCCGCACCGCCGACCAAACGGCCGGCAATCACGCTGTCTGCAATCTGATAGAGCTGCTGAAAGGCCACACTCAGCAGAATCGGCAGCGCAAACCGCCACAGGATGCGTCCCGGGCGGCCTTCGGTCATATCGGTAATCATAAAAAATCCCCCTCTGCTATGCACTATTATACGCCCACTGTTTTGGGTGCGGCAATGGGGGAAACGCCGAACTTCCAGCTCAAAAATACGAAAAAATAGGAGAAATGCCTCGAAAGTGCGGAAACGGTTGAGTTCCGCAGCAAAGCATGCTACAATAAAGCAAACGAACGATCAAATCCAACAAGATCACAGAAATGGAGGAATGTATCATGCTGTTTCGCGGCACGATTTTTTCCAAAACGCTTGAGATGTCGACCGGGCTCACCGTCGCCGGGCCGAGCGATCTTTCCGAAGCCCCCTATCAAGTATGTTATCTGCTGCATGGTCTGTGCGGAAACAGCGATTGCTGGACCGATTATACCAAGCTGCGGCTGTATGCCGAGGAGCGCCGCACGCTGTTCATCATGCCCGAGGCCGCACGCAGCTTTTATACGGATATGCGCTATGGCGGGCAGTTTTTGCAGTATGTATCCGAGGAGCTGCCGGAAATCTGCGCGAATCTGTTCCGAATTTCCTCGAAACGTGAGGATACCGCAGTAATCGGCGGCTCGATGGGCGGCTACGGCGCACTCAAGGTTGCGCTGAACCACCCGGAACGCTTTGGCGCGTGTGCGGCGCTGTCCCCCTGCTGCCTGATGATCGGAGAGGAAATGGACGCTCTGCGTCAAATGCCGGTCGAGCAGGCGGAACAAACTTGGGGCGATGCACTGATGCGTGATTTCAACGCGATTTTCGGACCGGAACTTGCACTTTGCCCGCAGGATAATCCGGTGCGGCTGGCTGAACGGGCAGCACGTGGAAATGCGCCGCGCCTGTATCTGGCCTGCGGACGGCAGGACGGTTTTCTGTCCGATTGCCGCCATTACCACGACATCCTGACCGCACTGGATGTCGCGCACACCTACGAGGAGTTCGACGGCGCGCATGATTGGTATTACTTTGACGAAGCGCTTCGGCGCGCGCTGATTTGGCTCTACGGCGAGAAAACCCAATAAAATCAAAAATGTCCGCACAGAGATTTTGCTCCGTGCGGACGTTTTTTACTTTTTCGTGCGGGCGGCTTTGACCACCGATGTTCCGGCGAGTGCGCCCTCATAGACGGCCTTGGAAATCTGAAGCATACCTCCCGTGCAGTCGCCAGCCGCATACAGCCCCGGAATATTGGTCGCCATGCTGGTCGGATCGACAACAATACGGTTGCCGTCGGTCAACGCACCGACCTTACGTGCCAGATCGGCCGAACCGGCAACACCATGCGCAACAAACACACCGCTGACCGGCAGCACGCCGCCTGTGGTGAAGCGCACGCGCAGCGCACCGCTTTCGCCTTCAATAGCGGCAATTTCACGGGTGTCCAGCCGCACACCCTCAGGCACTTCGATGGTCGGCGTTGCGCCGTTGGTCACCAACGTGACCGAGCGCACCACCGGCATCAGTTCACGGACTTCGTGCAATGCGTATTCGCCTTCGCCGAGCACGGCGACATTTTTACCGCGGTGGAAAAATGCGTCGCAGACCGCGCAATAGCTGACACCCATACCTTCGTGTTCGCTCAGTCCCGGAATCCGCGGCGCAGTACGCGGTGAGCCGGTGGCCAAAATTACATAATCCGCCGGATAAGACTGTCCGGCGGTATGGATGACCAATCGGCCATCAAATCCAATACCGGTCACTTCATCTTCGACAATGCGTGCGCCCAAACGCCGCGCCTGTTCTACGCCGGACATGGCCAGCGCCTCGCCGGAGACCGGCAGCGCAAAACCATAATAATTTTCAATCGCGTGCGCCTTAGCCAGCGCTCCCACGCCGCTGTGTACCACAATGGTATTCAGTCCGGCGCGCACCGTATACAGTGCAGCCGAAATACCGGCCGGTCCGCCGCCCACAATCACTACATTCGACATATGGTTCACCTCTCAGGTTCTGGGAATTCAAGTGTTCCCCCTGTTTTTATGATACCACATTGCACACAAAAAGAAAACGACCGTGTATGGAAAACGGTGGATTATTTCAGAGCTTCATCCTCCTCCAGCGCGCTGAGCAAAGGAGAGACCAGTTGTTTTTTGCGGCTGACAACACCGGGCAGCAGTACCGAATGCGGTTCGCAGTCGGTCTGGAAAGCGGTACGCACCAGTTCTGCGGTATCCTGTCCGACAAAAAGCAGTTCGGTGGTTTCGTCCACAATATTGGTCAGCATGGCGAACAGCATCGCCAGACCGGACGTTGGCAGGCAGCTTTGCATGTAGCTCAGCATCCGGGGCGCAAGCTCGGTCAGCTCCTCCTCGCTGACGCTTGTAATCTGAGAAACAGCAATGCGTTTGTCCTTCACCTGATAATATTTGAAATCCCGATGAAACAGCTCATCCGTGGAGCAATTCACCAGCTGCGAGCCGGCACGGAACATGGCAACTGCATGGGATTGGATGTCAATCCCCGCGATTTGGGCGAGTTTTTCCGCGGTTTTCCGGTCAACGGGTGTGCAGGTCGGAGAGCGAAACATCAGTGTATCCGACAGGATGGCCGAACAGAGCAGGCCGGCGATGACCGGCGAAATGTTAACCCGATTTTCCTCGTAAAGCTGTGCGATGATGGTTGCCGTGCAGCCGAGCGGCTGATTGCGGAAATAGATCGGGTTGCTGGTTTCCACCGCGTCAATGCGGTGATGGTCAATAATCTCCGTGATGCGGGCTGAACGAATTCCATCCACCGCCTGATCTTTTTCGTTGTGATCGACCAGAATGACCTCTTGCTTCTCCATATCGAGCAGATTGCGCTGGGAAATCATGCC
>JBJDZO010000284.1:0-1913 GCA_051868095.1 Butyricicoccus sp.
GTGATATCGGAACCATTATTGCTTCGCACTGCGGACCCGGCACGGTAGCGGTATTTTTTATCGGTGACAAAAGAACACCGGAATAATCTAAAATCAGGGGAACGGTTTATTTTGTCCGTTCCCCTACTAATCAGGAAAACTTTTCTTGTTGAAGTAAATGGTTTCACATATTGCAATAACAAGTACGCTCAGGGAAATGACATCTTTTTTGAGGGCAGCATTTTTGAGCGGAATACCGTTCAATGAATTCTGATCGGATGGCAGGATCAGAATGGCTTCATTTTGTGCGAAGCCAAATGAAGCCGTATCATTATCCACTGCTGCCAAAACCCCTTGGAAACATTTCGTTTCCAAGGGGTTTCCCTCTTCTATTCGGTTCGGTTCGCGGCGCGTCTGGCGTGCAGGAGGTAGACCGTGCCGCCGGTCAGGACGAGCAGCAGCCAGATGCCGATGAGGAAGAACGTCTCGTCATAGCCGATATAGTCAAACCCGGCGCCCCAGATGATGCCCGCAAGGCCGGTTCCGACGTCGGCGGACAGGTGGAACGTGCCGTTCGCCACGCCGAGGCGGTCCGGCGGCGCGTTGATGATCGCCTGCTTCTGCATGACCGGCGACACCACGCCCTGACCGATGCCGAAGATCGCGCCGGTGATGTAATAGACCAGAGAGCTTGTGGTGACGGACAGGATGATAAAGCTGGCGCTCATCAGGGTGACGCCGACGGCAAAGCAGGGCAGCAGCCCGTATTTGTCGCCGTATTTGCCGCCGACGATCCTGGCAAAGAGGGCGGCGAAGGAGTGGATGGTGAAGAACAGCGCCACATGGGCGAAGCCCTTGTGCGTGGCGAAGAGCGTCAGCAGGATGGAGACGGCGGCGGTGCCGATCGTCATGCAGCACTGGATGATCGTCGCGGGGATCGCGGTTTTCTCAAAGACCCGCCAGAACACATTGCCCGCCGGTTCCTCTCTGGCCGGTTGTTCCGGGGCCGGTTCTTCCTCCTGCATCTGGCGCACGGGCCGGGTTTTGCAGAGCGCCGCGAGCGGGAGCGCCGCGCTGACGGCACACGCAAGCACCAGATACGTCAGCGAAAAACGGTTCACGCCCAGCACCGCCAGCACGATCATCGGGCCGACGCTGCCGACGATCGTCTGCCCCAGCGCGGAATAGCCGATGCCCTCGCTCAGGCGGTCACGCGGCAGCACATCGAGCATGGCGGTCTGCGCGGCGATGCTCATGGCGGCATACCCCATCCCCTGCAGGCCGCGGAACACCATCAGGAGGACGACCGACCGGCAGAAAATATACGCCGCGGTCGACAGCGCGCAGACCACGGTGCCGAGCAGCATGACGATGCGTCTGCCCCAGTGGTCGCACAGGTGGCCGCCGCCCAGGCGGGCGACGACGGCGCAGGCCGTGAAGCAGGTGTTCAATGTGCCGCTGAACGTCGCGGACTTTCCCAGTGCGGACATATGCAGCGGGACGACGGAGTTGAGGCCGGAGAGCAGGAATCCGCCGATGCTGGTGATCAGCATGGTCAGAACAAAGGTCAGCGACCAGATTCGGGCCGTTTCTTTTGCTGTGGTTTCTCGCACGTTACGCACCTCCGTTCAAATGGCGGCCATTCAAAAAGCCGGCTTTCTTTCAGAACGTCATGGCGATATCGTACGCGCTGCGGACCGCTTTCTGCAGGTTGCCCATCTTCGCGCAGTCGCCGATGGCGAAGAACTGCTTGCCCGCGGACGCATAGGCCATCGCCTCGTCGGTCTTTGCCCGCATCCCGGCGGCGAGAATGACCGTGTCGGCTTCGATCTCATGCGCATTGCCGTCCGCGTCGGCGTAGGTGACCGTATGCTCGCCAATTTCAGTGCAGCGCGATCTGGTCAGGCACCGAAGGCCCGGCGTCTTTTCGACCT
>JBJDZO010000285.1:0-8429 GCA_051868095.1 Butyricicoccus sp.
CCTATGAAATGAGACTCTTTTAAGCATAGCAGATAACTTCTCTTTTGGCAAACAAATACGCTCCCCCAAAGCGGAGGAGCGTTTTCTTTTACTTGCAGCCCGGGCAGCCGTCGCAGCAGGCCGCTTCTTTCTGCCGGTCCTCATAAGCCCGAAGCGAGCCTTCGGTCATGTGGGACAGCGCTGCGATCCGTTCATTGACCATATCCCACAAGCACATCGGCAGATGATCGCGGTGTCCACGGTGAATGGTTACGCACTCGAAACAGTTGCCGTGGTGCGGGCATGCTTCCTTGCACGGGCAATGGTCGCCGCTTTCACGGACCTGCCGCAGAAACTCCATTTTCATTTCATAGGCTTCCTGCTTGAAGCCCTGCTGATCCAGCTCATTCTGGCGAATCGCCAGCTCATTTCCATCAATTTTCATCGGTATCACACTTTCTCCATTCTTCTTATACCGGCCAGCCCGGCTGATTTTATTATAGGCAACACCGCATAATTCCGCAAGAGAAATCTGCGAGAAATGATGTGCATGCATCCGCTTCGGTGGAAATAAAAAAACAGACTCCAAATGGAGCCTGTTTTTTTTATTTACTGCATATTATCCGCAGAGGCTGAAACGCTGATCTGCTTTTCTGCATAACGCTGATAGGTCGAAACATCGCTCTTGCCGAAGCCAAGGGGCGAGAATACAACATATGCCAGCACCATGATAATCAGAGTAATCGTTGCCCAGAACTTACCGTGCTTCCACGGAGTCAGATCAACCGCACCAACATCCTTCAGTTCGAAATCGGTCGGACGCGGGTTCTTCTTGACGATCACCCACATCAGCAGCATGTCGAATACGAACAGAACAGCGGTGAAGTACAGGTAATGTACATTCGCGAGCGCCGGAATGACATTGCGCAGGCCGAACTGAAGCGTGAAGTACAGTACAACGTGTACCGGGATAACAATCTTAGCTGCAATGCTCGGAACCTTCTTCCAGAAGAAGCCACACAGCAGGCAAACAAAGATCGGGGTGTTGAACGCTGCAAACGCCGAGTTTACGAAGCTCGTGATGCCGCCCATGTACAGCATGAACGGAGACATGATGGTGGAAACGACTGCAACAACCGTACCGAAGTTCTGGCCAACCTTTACCATGTGTGCATCGGATGCCGTCGGGTTGAACAGCGGACGGTGAATATCCAGCGCGTAAATGGTCGATGCGGAGTTCAGAACCGAGTTAAAGGACGACAGGATTGCGCCGAACATAACGGCTGCGAAGAAGCCCAGCAGCGGCTTGGGCATAACCTGAGTAACCAGCATCGGGTAAGCGGAGTCGCCGCTGCCCCAATCCTGACCCGGATAAGCCAGCGCACAGATAACGCCCGGAATAACGATGATCAGCGGAGTCATGATCTTGAAGAAGCCTGCGAGAACCGCACCCTTCTGTGCCTCAACCAGATTCTTTGCACCAAAGGTACGCTGGATGATCGACTGGTTGGTTGCCCAGAAGTACAGGTTGTTGACCAGCAGACCGGTCAGCAGCAGCGGCCACGGGAGCCACGGCTCGGGAGATTCCGGCTCGTTGATCGCGTTCAGCATTGCCGGATCGGTGTGCAGGAACTTGTCAAAACCATCCAGGAAGCTGCCGTCGCCGCCCAGCTGGCCGGACAGGAACATCATGCCGAATACCGGAACCAGCAGGCCGCCGATGATCAGACCCAGACCGTTGATCGAGTCAGACAGCGCGATAGCCTTCAGGCCGCCGCAGATCGCGTAGATCGAACCAACAATCGCGGTTGCAACACAAACGATGGCGATGGCCGTGAAATAGGAAATGTTCAGCAGCTTGTCAATGCCGAAGATGTTGACGAATACCTGTGCGCCGGCGTACAGGATGTTCGGCAGCATGATGACAACGTAGCTGAGCAGAACGATGATCGAAACCAGACGGCGCGTACCGGCGTCATAACGCTGCTCGAAGAACTGCGGAACCGTGGTCAGACCGGTTTTCAGATACTTCGGCATCAGGACGAACGCCAGAATGCACAGTGCGATAGCCGAGGTAACTTCCCAGCCCATAGTACTCATACCAACGCGAACCGCCTGGCCATTGTTGCCGACCAGCTGTTCTGCGGAAAGGTTGGTCATCAGCAAAGAACCGGCGATGACCGGACCAGTCAGGCTGCGGCCACCCAGATAGTAGCCATCCTGCGTGTCCAGCTTGTCACCGCGCGTTTTCCACCACGAGATGAATGCGACGAGTGCCGTAAACGCCACGAACGTGACGGCGGTAAACGCCATAGAATTCAGAAAATTCATGATAAACCCCTCTTTAGATTTCTTTTCTTTCGTAATTCGGAATATGTTCCGCACCCGCCTCTTGATGCGAAACCTGCGTGGAAAAGAATGTTCCTCCCTTCGTTTTCAGCTTTCCGGATTCCCCGGATCGAATGCCTCTTTCGGATTTTGCACGCACATCTGCGTGCAAACGCTTTTGTATTTCCATTCCGAATTATATCCCAGCGTGCAAATGGACGCAACCATTAAATGCGGTTCACAGAAATTTTCGTCTTTTTCTCACAAATCTACACTTTATTTTTTGTGCATATTGATTTGTTTATCGCAAAATTTCTGTGTCACACACTATGGTTGCGTCCATTTTATTATTATTTGCACGCCTTCAAAAGTCTAAGAAGGGATTATATGCGTGCATTTATATATTGTATTTCGTTTTGATAGCAATTTCTGTATACATATGTTCCCGCGGCGGCTTCTGTCCATGCACCAGATACTGATAGAGCAGCATCACTGGTTGATATCCCTGCGTGTATGCATCCTGATCCAGAACCACACTCAGACGGTCTTCCATCAAGTCCCGGATGTTCTGTTCATGGATATCAAATGCAACAATACGAATGCTGCTCTCCAGTCCTTCTTTCCGAAGCGCTTCGCACACGCCGTGCTGGCCGTTCGCCGCGACATAAACGCCTTTCAGGTCTGGGTACTGCTCCAAGGCATGCAGTGTGATTTCATACGCGAAATCATCCCGATTAAAGCAGGTTTGCAGCGGCAAAAGCTCAATATTCGGCGCAATTTTGTGCATTTCCTCAAGAAAGCTCGTGTAGCGCAGTTTATGCGCATACTGCGTCAGATGCGCCGTGATTGGAAGCACCTTTCCTCCTTCCGGAAGCATCAGATGCATGAGTCCGGCTGCCGCACGACCGCCGCGCGCATTGTCCATTCCAACATAACACAGGCGTTTGCTTTCCAATAGGTCTCCGTTGAAAATAATTACCGGAATTCCCTGATCCTCCAGTTCATCGACTTTCTGACAGATTTTCGGATCGCTGGTCGGCGAAATCGCCAGTCCGTGAATGCCTGCACGCATCAGTTCATTAACGCACGCAAGCTGCCGGTCACCGTCCATCTGCTCCTGTTCCCGGATGATGACCTCCACGCCGAATGCACGCAGCTCCTCCGCAGCTGCACGCGCACCCTTGGCTACAATCTGCATAGTTGCCGTCTCAATCGACGGGATCACCACACCTAATCTCAGCCCTTCGCCCTTGTTTCCGTGCATTTCCGCATGATATATGTATCCAAGTTCATCCGCAATCTTTCGAATACGCAGGGCCACTTCCGGATTCACGCGCCCGCGATTGTGCAGCGCACGGTCTACTGTACCGCGTGACACGCCGGCCCGATCCGCAATTTGTTGTAGCGTAACCGCCATAATATTCTCCCTTCTTCCAAAGCGAGTGCACGCATTTTGATGTGCACTCCTGTCTCTTTCTTAACGATATCATATTATTTTTACAAATTCAAGTGCGTGCAAACGCTTTTTACGTATCTATGAATTTTTTGCTTCATTTTCCGTTATATAATGTAGTGCGCGGCGGGAAAAACCACTCCCCCGCCGCGCCTCCGCATTCGGCTCAGCCCATCATACTTTGCCCAATATCATGTGCTGCACGCTTGGCTGCGTGCGTTACATTCCGCGCTGAGCTTTTTACTGCACGCCGCGTGCCCGGGTTGGCCATCGCGCCCGCAGCCATGGCGGAAACAATTGCGCCAGCCGCTACGCCAGCTGCTACACCGGCAACTACCTGACTCGCTCTCATCGTAATCGATCTCCTTTCACCGTTTGCGCTTTTAGTTTGTCCCGCATCGCGAAAAACTTGCGCACCCGAAAGCTAATAGATTTTGCATGAACCTGAAAAATTTTCTGCCAAAAAATCTGTAAATCTGTGAAAAATCGTGACAGAATCGGGTGATATTTTGTCGGTTTCGTCGTTTGCAGGATGATACCGTTTACGGTATAATATTTTTAAGCAAATTGCGGGTATCCGCAAAGAAACAATCCACCTTTAAGCAGGACCTGTGAGTCCGGCAAGGTCGCATTCAGAACATGGCACTCCTGTATCTTTCCGCAGGGGCGTACTGCACGCTGCTTTCCGATCTTGTCCGGAAAGCTTTTTTTGTGCGTAAAATCCGCAGGACGGCTCAAAATAAGGGTATTGAAAAGGGGCTGGTTGGTTGCAAAAGAAAAAGGCTGAGATTATGGATGAAGGGGCGATGCGCCGCGCGCTCACCCGTATCGCATTCCAGATCATCGAAAAAAACCGCGGCTCCAAAGGGATTCTTCTTGCCGGTGTACGCACGCGCGGCGTGCCGCTGGCCGAACGCATCGCTGACAAAATCGGTGAGGTAGAAGGTTTCCGGCCACCGGTCATCGAACTGGATATCTCCCCCCTGCGCGACGATGTGCCGCGCGGCAGCCGAACGGATATCGCGTTTCCGGATCTTCCCGGTCTGGAAAACTGCACAGTTATCCTTGTGGACGACGTGCTGTACACCGGACGCACGGTGCGTGCCGCGATTGAAGCGGTCTCCCGCATGGGACGCGCCGGGCGCATCCAGCTTGCGGTCATGATCGACCGCGGGCATCGGGAACTTCCCATTCGCCCCGATTACGTCGGCAAAAACCTGCCTACCGCGCAATCCGAGCGCGTGCAGGTACGGCTCAAAGAAATTGACGGTATGGACGCCGTTGTCATTCTGGAAGAACAGACAAAGTTTGAAAAATAACCGCGAAGCGGCTTGCTGCCCCTCGCCGGATATAAGGAGAAGAATATGTCGATTCAAAAGCTTGTGGAGAACATCAAAGCCAAGGGTAACCCGACCGTTGCCGGTCTGGACGCTCGTCTGGAGTACATCCCGGAGTGTCTGATTCAGGACATCCGCCGCGAGCACGGCGCAACGCTTGAAGGCGCTGCAAACGCCATGCTGCGCTTTAACTGCGGTCTGATTGATGCGCTATACGATATCGTACCCGCCATCAAGCCGCAGGCGGCTTACTATGAGCTGCTCGGTCCGGCCGGTGCGCGCGTGCTCCAGTCCACCATCCGCTATGCGCAGGAAAAGGGCATGTATGTCATCGCGGACATCAAGCGCAACGACATCGGTGCGACCGCGTCCGCCTATGCGGAAGCTTATCTCGGCCGTTCGACCGTTTGGGGCGAGGAACTGCCGGTTTACGACTGCGAATCCGCAACCGTGAACGCTTACCTCGGCACCGACGGTATCGAGCCGTTCCTCAAGGAATGCCGCGCCCGCGAGAAGAGCATCTATGTGCTCGTCAAGACCTCCAACAAGTCCTCCGGCGAGTTCCAGAACCGTGATATGGAGGGTAAGCCGCTCTTCGTTCGCGTCGCGGAAAAGATCAACGAATGGGGCGAAGGCCTCGATACGCCGTGCGGCTACAATCAGGTCGGCGCGGTGGTTGGTGCCACCTATCCCGAGGAACAGAAGATCGTGCGCAGCCTGATTCCGAAGTCCTATTTCCTTGTTCCGGGCTACGGCGCACAGGGCGCAACCGCAAAGGACATTGCAAACGCCTTCAATGACGACGGTCTCGGTGCTATTGTCAATTCCTCTCGCGGCATTATGTGCGCGTGGAAAAAGACCGGAAAGGATGGCAGCGACTATCAGGAAGCTGCCCGCGCGGAAGCCATCCGCATGCGTGACGACATCGTTTCCGCGATCAAGTAATACAGATAAAGGAGCCCGATTTATGAAAAAAGCATTCTTACTCCTCGCAGATGGCACGCTGTTCGAGGGTACGGCCTGCGGCTACGAAGGCCAGTGCACCGGCGAGGTCGTTTTCAATACCGGTATGGCCGGCTATCAGGAAGTGCTGACCGACCCGTCCTATTATGGCCAGATCGTCACCATGACTTACCCGATTATCGGCAGTTACGGCATCAACTTTGAGGACTATGAGTCGCACAAGAGCTGGGTTTCCGGCTTCATTATGCGTGAAATCTGCGAATATCCTTCCAACTGGCGCAGCCGCCACACGCTCGACCATTACCTCAAGAGCCAGAAGGTGGTTGGTCTGCAGGGCATCGATACCCGCCGCCTGACCCGCATTCTGCGAAACTCGGGCGTTATGAACGGCATCATTTATACTGAGGGTCACGAGCCGGACGAGGCTGCCATTGCGGCAATGAAAGAATACCTCGTAAAGGACGCGGTCAAGACGGTTACGAGCGCACAGGAATCCATCTGCAAGGCAGAGGGCGAAACCAAGTACCACATTGCCCTGCTCGATTTCGGCGTAAAGTACAACATCGAGCGCGAGCTGCAGTCCCGCGGCTGTGAAGTCACCGTTCTGCCCGGCGACACCGACCCGCAGGAAATCATTTCGGGCGGCTTTGACGGCATCATGCTGACCAATGGCCCCGGCGACCCGGCAGAGAATGTCCAGATTGTTGAAAACCTCAAGGTACTCGTTGAGAGCGGCCTTCCGATGTTCGGCATCTGCCTCGGCCATCAGCTTATGGCGCTCGCCATCGGCGCAAAGACCAAGAAAATGCGTTTCGGTCATCGCGGCGTCAACCATCCGGTCAAGGATCTCGACCTCGACCGCACCTATATCACCAGCCAGAACCACGGCTACGCGGTTGTGGGCGACACCGTCGATCCGTCCATCGCGCGCGTGCGCTATGTCAACCTGAACGACGGTTCGGTAGAAGGCATTGAGCACATCAATCGCCCGATCTTCACCGTGCAGTTCCACCCTGAGGTCTGCCCCGGCCCGATGGACACCTCGTTCCTGTTTGACCGGTTCCTCAGCAACATCGACAAAGTAAAGGGAGGCGCCCAGGTATGCCGTTAAGAAAAGATATTAAGAAGGTCATGGTGCTTGGCTCGGGTCCGATCGTCATCGGTCAGGCCGCAGAGTTCGACTACGCAGGCACCCAGGCCTGCCGCGCACTGCGCGAAGAAGGTCTGGAGGTTGTCCTTGTCAACTCCAACCCGGCGACCATCATGACCGATAAGGCTATGGCCGATAAGGTTTATATCGAGCCGATGACCGTGGACGCGGTCAAGGAGATCATCAAGAAGGAGCGTCCGGACTCCCTGCTGCCCAACCTCGGCGGCCAGACCGGTCTGAACCTCGCCATGGAGCTGTGCGAGGAAGGCTTCCTCGATGAGATGGGCGTGAAGCTGCTCGGCGCAAACCCGACCACCATTGCCAAGGCCGAAGACCGTCAGATGTTTAAGGATACCATGGAGAAGATCGGCGAGCCGATCATTGCTTCCAAGGTGGTACACTCGGTTGAGGATGCGGTTGCGTTTACCGAAGAAATCGGCCTGCCGGTTATCATCCGTCCGGCATACACCCTTGGCGGCACTGGCGGCGGCATCGCTTATACGTGGGACGAGCTGCGTGAAATCGCAGCTTCGGGCATCATGCATTCGCGCGTGAACGAAATTCTGGTCGAGAAGAACATCTCGGGCTGGAAGGAAATCGAGTACGAGGTCATGCGTGACCACAAGGGCAACGCCATCACCATTTGTAACATGGAGAACGTTGACCCGGTCGGCGTACACACCGGTGACTCGGTCGTTGTCGCGCCGTCGCAGACCCTGTGCGACAAGGAATATCAGATGCTGCGCACCTCGGCGCTCAAGATCATCACCGAGCTGGGCATTGAAGGCGGCTGCAACGTGCAGTTTGCCCTGCATCCGACCTCGTTTGAATATGCGGTCATCGAAGTAAACCCGCGTGTATCGCGCTCCTCTGCCCTCGCTTCCAAGGCGACCGGCTACCCGATCGCCAAAGTAACCGCCAAGATCGCGGTTGGCTACGGTCTGGATGAGATCATGAACGCGGTCACCGGCAAGACTTACGCTTGCTTCGAGCCGACCATTGACTATATTGTTGCCAAGTTCCCGCGCTGGCCGTTCGATAAGTTCGTTTACGCGGACAACAGCCTCGGCACCCAGATGAAGGCCACCGGTGAGGTTATGGCGATTGCGCCGTCCTTCGAGCAGGCTATGATGAAGGCCGTGCGCGGCGCGGAAATCAAGCTGGATTCTCTGGTGATGCCCCGTCTGCAGCAGTGGAGCGATGACGAAATTAAGGAAGG
>JBJDZO010000286.1:0-8364 GCA_051868095.1 Butyricicoccus sp.
CTCGACCACGTAGAACAGAAGCTTACCGTCGAGGTCAAAGAAGAAAACCGCAAACAGAGCAGCATTCACGCCAAAGGCAGCGATAAGGGCTTTGAGAATTTTAGCTTTCATGATGGTTCCTCCTTTATTACCAGATCATAGAGTCGTCGAACTCAACAAGCGTCGGATCCAGCGGCTCTTCGTGCATGACGGTAGTCATGTAGTCGTTGATGAGACGGCGGATTTCCATTCTGGAAACGGTGCGGCTGTCGGGCAGCGCGTGCGGCATCCAGATCGCGTGGATGTTTCTCTCACGGAACTCGTCCTCGAACAGACCGTGCACACCCTGCATGCCCTTGCACTGCAGCTGGTCGTACATCATGACCATATCGCAGTTGAACTTCTCCATGTTGTCCCACAGCTCGAAGATGTGGTGCAGACCGCCGACGGCCATGCGGCGCATCGGAGCCCACATATGATACTGCGCACAGTCTTCGAGGCAGTGCTCGTAAGAATCGGTGCGGATCGTCATGGCGAACATCAGGGAGTCCATATTGATGATGACGTTCAGGCCCCAGCAGTTGTAAGCCCATGTGCACCAGTTGGAGTAGTACAGCGGCGCGCAGGACCAGGCAATGACTCTGTGGCGGGTCTTCGGGAAGCTGTTGATCTTGTTCTTCACGCACTTCTCCATGATTTTGCGAACCTTCTTGTCGCAGAAGTGCCAGATTTCCAGATCACCGTACTGAGAGGAGTAGATGCGGTACAGGGCCTGTGCGACGCCGTTGACCGGATAGTAGTCGGTCTTTGCGGCGACTTCCCACTTTTCGAACTCGAACTCGGTGATCTCGTTCTGACGCGTGATGCCCTTGACCATGTTGTCCCAGTTAAAGGGAACGCCGGTCTGCTCTTCGATGAACTTCCAGCACTGTTCAATCTCGTTCATGCAGTTTTTCTTGACCAGCGGATCGTCAAACAGCATTGGCATGCCAAGCGCGAACAGCGGCTTGTTGGAGAACCAGTCCTGCAGAATCGCGGTGCCGACGGAGCCGTCGCAGGCTTCGTTGCAGGTGATGAGGTACGGGGAATAGTCCGGCATATCGTCGAGGACGTACAGGCCGGCCTCAGCCTGGCACATCGGGCACGGGTCGCCCGGCAGACCGATGGACTGCACGGCGTCGATGTAGTTGTGCACCGTGTGGCTGTTGACGTGGCAGGTGACAAAGTACGGAATCATTTCCAGCGGAACGTACTGGAAATCGCCATCGGCGGTCCAGGGATAGAACATGCCGCCCCAAACGGTCTCCTTGCAGGCCATGGTGTGGTAATAGAGATCGTTTTTCTTGCCGCCGTGCAGCTTGGTGTCGGCGGAGAACATTCGCATGAACTGGGTGATGGTTGCGTTGACCATGCCGCGATAGTGCCATGCGGAGGCCTTCAGCGCTTCGCCGCGCATGCCTTCCATGCCGCGGTCAAACCAGTGCAGAACGGGCAGATAGGTCTGGCCAACCCAGCGGTATCTCCAGACGCCCTTGGCGAAATTGATGATACCGCCGTACTTCATAACGTCGGCCACCATGTGGATGTAGTTGTACAGCCAGATGTTGTAGAAGTAGTACATGGTGTCCTTGACGCCACGCCACTCTCTGTGTTTGTACAGACCGGTCTTGTCAATGTAGAGATCGCCCAGACGGCGCTCCTCGTGCGGTTTGCCGTACCAGAAATCATGGGCAAGCTTCTTGATATCGTACTTCATTATTTGCCCTCCTGAATCTTCTTGATTTCAATGCTCTCGACGAAGGCCTGGAAGCGCGTACGCAGCTGGCCGGAGGCGCCGTTGATGTATTCTTTTTCGATGGAACAGACGGGAATGCCGAAGTCGCGGGGCATGACCACGGTATCGATCGTACGCTCGTAGCTCCAGTATTCGCAGAATTTCATGGACTCGACGATTAGACCGTCGGCCTTGTATTCCTTGACGACGTCGGCGAGATACTGCTTTCTGGCGCGCATCTCGTCCTGCGGCATGAAGCGCGCGCACTGGCTGGTCTGCAGATAGTGGCGGGCGACAGCCTCCAGCGGGGACTGGCCTTCCTTGACAACGATCTCTTCGCGGCCGGGAAGGGAGCCGTAGCAGTGGCGGTCAGCAACGACGAGCGCACCGCAGCCTTCGATCAGCTTGGTGAATTCGGGATCGTCGTTCTCAGAGCCGGAGAGCACGACCTTGCAGCGGAAAGTCGGCTTTTCGTCGGGCTCGCGGGTCTTCATTTCCTCAGCGGTCTCACGCAGCATGGGGAGAATGAGGTATTTCGGGCATACCAGCGTGCAGAGCTGGATGACCTGGAACTCATAGCCGGTAATGGTCGGGTTGTCGAGCTTGCGATAGTTGCCGATTTCGGTGATCAGGCGGCAGACTTCGTTGTGCTGCTCGATGGCCTGCAGAATCGCCTCGTCAGAGGTGTCGATGCCGAGTTTTTCATGCAGCGGATCGAGCACGTGCGCCTGAAGCTGCTTGGTGTAGTGGTCGACGCTGTTCTCGTCCTTCTTGAACGGAACGTCCGTGAAGCTGACGAAGAAATCGGGGTTCTGGATCACTTCCATATAGCCCAGATGCTCCTGGAAACGGCACGTAACGGTGCAGGTTTCCGTTGCCATCTGCGCATCGAGGAAGTTGAAGCCGCCTTCGAGCGCGCGCTCGAACAGGCTGCGGCCGTAATGGCAGGTGCGGCCGGACATGTAGTATGTAGCGATATCCGGAGAGGTGCATTTCGGTGCTCTCAGACGAACCGAGAAGCAGCCGGGCAGGTCCAGCAGCACTTCCGGCATGAAGTAGCAGGTGTAACCCAGCGCCTTCTTGCCTTCCGCCTTTGCCTGGCGAACCAACTCGTTGTTGGCTTCCTGCAAAAGGTTTTCAAATGCGATCAGGTGTTTCAAGTCTCTCATGTGCAAGCCCCCTTAGTTTTTTTCGCATTCAACAACTAATTCGCGGGTATGAACTGATATATTGTATCAATTCATACGATTTGAGATTACCAGATTCACTGTTAAATGTCAAACGAAATGTACGTTTTTGAACCAGAAATTTTGGTGAATTTGAAGCGAAAACAATATTTATTCACACATTGAATTGTAAATGTTGAATAACAATCATTCGATGAACCGAATGACGGAACAAAGGCCGGAACGACTATATTTGACATTTTACGCCGGAAGGAATAGTATGCAGATAAAAGAAACCGGAGGTGCCCATTATGAATTTTGACGCTGTTGTGTCCTATCTGCGCGAACTCAACTTTGTTACGATGGCACTGCGCTTTCTGGTGGCGGGGCTGTGCGGCGCGGTGATCGGCTACAGCCGCGGCAGGCTGCAGCGGCCGGCGGGCTTTCGCACGCATGTGCTGGTCTGTGTCGGCGCAGCGTCAACGGTCATTGTCAGCCAGTTTTGCGTCAATGAGCTGGGGATCAACGGAGATGCGCTGCGCGTGCCGGCGCAGGTCATCAGCGGCATTGGCTTTCTGGGTGCGGGCAGCATTCTCGTCACCGGAAAGTACCGCAATCACATCACCGGACTGACGACAGCGGCAGGGCTGTGGGCTTCGGCGTGTATGGGGCTTGCGGCGGGTGCCGGATATTATGAATGTGCCATTATGATGTGCGTGGTGATCTATGTGGCGCTGGTTCCGCTGTTCAAGCTGGATACGAACTACGTCAAAACGCTGCACAGTATGACGCTGTACGTGGAGATCGACGCCAATGCGCGCCTGAGTGGGGCGATGCGTTGGCTGGAAGAGGCCGACATGCGGATCGATACCATTGAGCCGTTCGGCGGAGGAGGAGAGGACTATACCGGCTATAAGATTGAAGTGGAGCTGCTGAACCGCGGGCTGCAGCCCGAACAGGCGCTGGAGATGATCCGCAGCATTGAGATGGTGCAGTTTGCGCAGCGAATCGAAGCATAAAATAACAGCAAAAAGGCATGGAACTAGTTCCATGCCTTTTTGCTGTTATTGAGGACAAAATGAAAAAGAAATTGCTTTGCTTCTTGTATGGTACTATACCAAACAGATATTACGGAAAAAAGAAGAGAAGTATTTCAAAAGTATTAAGTTGCGCGTTAATCCAGAAAGAGACCCCAGTTGACTGCTTCCTCCGGTTCGGGTGCAAATGGGCGAAACGCAGCGAACGGCAAAGCTGCGCCCGATCCGCCCTGCCACCGAACGATTGCGGTGTCCAGATCAAACCGCCGCAAGAGCGTCTGCACGGCGTCCGGGCGCTGCAGCTCCGGTACGAGCAGCTCTTTGACGAGAAGGGTTCCTTCTTCCACCTCCGTGATGGCGCAGCCGTCCCCAAGCGCCAGTAGCGCGCCGTCTGCTGCACGGCTGTATTCTGCCTGCAGCGCCAGAAACGCGCCGGACAGCGCAAGGTGTGGCGCGCGATGCAACTGTGCTTCCCGCAGCCTGCCGTATTCCGCGGAATCCACGGCCCGGACCGGCAAACCCGGAGCTTCCTGTGCGTTGCGGTGTACGACCGCCTCACTTCCGGTTCCGGTCGCAGACGCGCCCATCACGTCCCGATACCAGGCGTAAAGCCCCGGCTCGGCCGGACGCGTGTAGAGCAGAACGCCCTGCGCATCCGCCATTTGCGCGAAGTGCCGCATGAGCCTGGACGCATAGCCCTGCCCGCGTTCCGGCTCCGGCGTTGCCACGGCGTAGACGTATGCGCACGGACGCGAATGCCCACCGGACACCAGCCGGTTGCCGGTCAGCAGATAGGCGGCGGAGCAGAGTTCTTCGCCGCGGCTTACGACCCAGCCGGAGGCCTCCGGCGGAAAGTGGGCAAAAAACGCCTGAATCAGCTCCGGCGGATCGCCGAACACGGTTTCCCACAGCGCCTGCAGCGCGGAACGGTCGGCTTCTGCCGCGCGGCGAATGACAGCGTCAGCCATGGGCATACACCTCCGGGCAGTCGGCGAGGATCTGCCGCTGCAGCGATTTCAAATCCACGAACGTTTCCGGCCGTTTGCTGACGTCGCGCAGCAGGGCGGATGGGTGATAGATGGCCATACAGCGCCGTCCGCTGACGGAAAACCACTGCCCGTGCTCGCGCGTGATGCGGAAATCCGGCTTGATGAGGGCGGTGGCGGCAATGCGGCCGAGACAGACGATGATGCATGGATTCACCAGTGCAATCTGCCGCTGCAGCCACTCCGCGCAGCAGTCTTGCTCGACGTACATCGGGTCGCGGTTTTTCGGCGGCCTGCATTTGACGATGTTGGCGATGTACACCTTGGTGCGGTCAAGCTGGATCATCTCCAGCATGTCGTCCAGCAGCTTTCCGGCTGGCCCGACGAACGGGACACCCTGCAGGTCTTCCTGCTCGCCGGGGCCCTCGCCGATGAGCATGACGCGCGCGTTCTCTGCGCCTGCGCCGAACACCAGATTTTTGCGCGTCTCGCCCAGCGCACAGCGGCGGCACTGCGCGCACTCGCGTTTCAATTCATTCCAGGAATCCGCCATCGGGAACCCCTCCTTGGTCAATCAGATGGATCAATGTTGCTTTATCGTTGTCCTCCGGATGCCGCCAGACGTGGCGCAGCAGCGCGTCCAGCGCGCGCCCAACGTCTGCGCCCTGAAAGCCGAACTGCTGCAAATCGCGCCCGGATACTGCAAGCTGGCGCAGCGAACAGCAGTCTCCGCGCTGTAAGATCTGCCGTACGGCGTCTGCGTCGGCGCAGCCGTCCACGGCGGAGAGAACCGCTGCGGCAGCTTCGGCGGCTGCCGCACCGCGCCGCGCGATGGCGGCTTTCCATGTCAGTTCTGTACGCGGCTGTATGCTTCGCAGCGCAACACAGTCACGGCAGGCCTGCGCGGTTTTGTTGTCCAGACGCAGCGAGGCAAGCAGAGATAATGGATCTCCCGCCTCTGCCAGCAGCAGTACAAGTGCCATCCAGCGCTGCAGCCGCTCCGGCGGAACCGCACAGAGCGCGTTCCAGCGCACCGAAATTGCCCTGGAAATATGCTGCCGCAGCAAGCCCATTCCATGCATCATGCCGAGCAATTGCGGGTTGGGGGAGAGCAGCGTTTTTTCCAGCTCGTTCCGCACCCGCTCCGCCGCAAGCGCCTCTGTCAGCGTCGCGCACATGCGGATGGCGGTTTCGGTTTCCGGCTCAATGCGAAAGCCGAGCTGCGCTGAGAACCGTACAGCCCGGAGCATGCGCAGCGCGTCCTCCTGAAACCGCCTCTCCGGATCGCCGACGGCGCGGAGCATGCCTGCAGAGAGATCACCGCGCCCACCAAAGGGGTCTTGCAGCACGCCGCTGGCAGACAGCGCCATTGCGTTGACGGTGAAATCCCGCCGCGCCAGATCGGCGGTCAGATCGGAGACAAACCGGACGCTGTCCGGATGCCGGTGGTCAGAATAGGCACCTTCGGAACGAAACGTGGTGACTTCCACTGAAATCCCGCCGCTGCGTACGGTCACCGTCCCATGACGGAGTCCGGTGGTAATGGCGTCCGGGAAAAGGCACAGTGTCTGCTCCGGCAGGGCGGCGGTGCATATGTCCCAGTCATGCGGCATCTTGCCCAGCAGCCCGTCGCGCACGCAGCCGCCGACCAGATAGGCGGCGAAGCCGTGGCGCTGAAATGTTTCCAAGATTGCGGAAACAGGCGTCGGAATTGATAGAAAATGCATATTTATCCCTCGTATTCAAGGAACCTGCGGGAATACAGGCGAAGAAAACCGTTACAAATTCAAATCTTTGCTATTGTAAAGCGGGTGTAAACGTATTATAATACTGAATCATTCAAATAACAACTCATAACCGCATTTCGGCGGTTGAGCCAATCTCAAATGATTTGGGAGCATCTGTATGGATTTTGAACAATATCTCGTTCCCGGGAAAAAGGGTCTGCTCATCGGCATTGGCGGTGTGTCCATGTCGCCGCTGGCGGAAGTGCTGCATGACGCGGGACTCGCCATTGTCGGTTCCGATATGAACGAGAGCAACAATACGCTGCTGCTGCGGGAAAAGGGAATTTCCATCCACATCGGGCACGATGCATCCAATGTGGAGGATGATATCGACTTTGTCGTTCGCACTGCTGCAGTACACGACGAAAACCCGGAGATCGCAGCGGCGCATCAGCGCGGGATTCCGGTGTTTGAGCGCACGCAGGCCTGGGGTGCGATCATGCGGGCCTATCCGAACGCGCTTTGCATTTCCGGTACGCACGGCAAAACGACGACGACATCTATGTGTACACATATCATGATGGCGGCTGAGCGGGACCCAACCGTCATGATCGGCGGTACGCTGCCGCTGCTCCATGCGGGGCATAGGGTCGGACGCGGGGACACCATTATTATGGAGTCCTGCGAGTATTACAACTCTTTTTTGGCGCTGAACCCGACAGTCGCAATTATTTTGAACATTGAGGCGGATCATCTGGACTTTTTCAAGGATCTTGAGGACATCAAGCATTCGTTCCGCCAGTTTGCCGCGCGCGTACCGGAAGGCGGCACGATTGTTGCGAATTATGATGATGAAAATACAATGGATGCGCTGCGCCCGCTGAATCGGCCGCTGGTCACCTTCGGCTTCAGCCGTCAGGCAGACGTGCATCCCGATCACATTGTGCGCCGCGGTGCGCAGTCGGAGTTCGACATCCTCTATCGCGGGAAAGTATTCAACCGCGTGACGATTCACGTACCGGGTGATCATAACATCCGCAACGCGCTGGCGGCGGCAGCGGCGACGATCTCCCTCGGCGTCGGACCGACGGCCGTGAAATATGGTCTCGCCGGCTTTCAGGGTGCAGGCCGCCGGTTTGAATTCAAAGGGAAATTCAACGGCGCCGATCTCTACGACGATTATGCGCACCATCCGAGCGAGCTGCGCGCCGTGCTCGACGCGGTCGAGGCGCTCAATTATCAGCGCACGATCGTTGTGTTCCAGCCGCACACGTACAGCCGGACTGCCGCGCTGTTTGACCACTTTGTGGAGCAGCTCCGCCGTCCGACGATTGCGTATCTCGCGGAGATCTATGCCGCGCGTGAGAAGAATACCATCGGCATCTCTTCCGCTGATCTGGCGAAGGAGATTCCGGGGGCGAAATTCTATCCGACCTTTGCGGAGATCGAAGCCGACCTGGCGGAAACCGCCCGTCCCGGTGACATTATCCTCACCGTCGGCGCAGGCGACGTGTTCCGCATCGGTGAGCATCTGCTGAACGAAACGTAAATAACCGGAGTATGTGACGCCCCGGCCGCAGTTTTGCCTGCGGCCGGGGCGTTTTTCAGGCGGAAACTCCGCCGTTCTCTCGAAAAGAGTTCTGCTGCGACAGCGCGGAATGACAGTTTTCATAACGGTGAAATCATATAATTTAT
>JBJDZO010000287.1:0-1891 GCA_051868095.1 Butyricicoccus sp.
AAGGTCGAGGTAGCGAGTTCGAGCCTCGTCGCCCGCTCCAAAAAGAAACACCACCTTTTTGGTGGTGTTTCTTTTTCATCCTAAACTCTCGTAAAACTGCCGCGTCAAGCTCTTGCATATCCGTGTACTTCTTCACCGCTGCTACAAATTTCTTCACAGGGAAAAGTGAAGCGGAAATACAGAAGTATATTTCCCTCTGCCAGCAGGCAGATGCGTTTAAGACTGACAAGCAAAAGGCGACTGTCCGGAAAATCCGGCAGCCGCCTTTTGCTTGCTGAAAAATAAAAGATTGCATCTGGTGGGCAACCACTGCGAATCGCCCGCATTATACATGCTTTGATTATTGGACAGGCGGTTGATTCCGCGCCGCATCCAGAAAAAGAGCAGTCAGGCTGATATATCCGGCGAGAACCAATGCGATCAGAGACAACAGCACAAGACAAATGATGCGCAGTTTCGGTTTTTCTCGCAAATACCGAAAGGCCAGCACAATGCCTGCCACAGCCAGTGCCAGCAGCAGAACGGCAATTCCCAGCGTCATACAGTTGCCTCTTTCTTATAGAGGGTATCCTCCACGCGCAGCGTATCGACAATATCGGTGAACCAGCGCAGCTCATCCAGGAATTTCTGGCGCAGTTCTCCCACATTTGCATTGCTTTTCCCAAATTCAAAGAAATCGCGACCGGTTTTGACCGCAACGTGCATCTTTCCGTCCCGCAGGAAAGACAGATAGATAATGCCGCCGCTCTTGTCCGCCATGGTGGTAATATACTCCATCATGTGCGGTGTAAGGATGTAGTACGCTTCCTGCGGATCATCCGCTCTGACACAGAAGCGCTTGCTGAATTGCTCATTATCCATCGTGACATTGCTTTTCATAATTCTGCGGTCTTTATTTGTCCACTCGGAGATATATACTTCGCCGGCAAGTTCCTTGCCGAAGTCGCAGATAAGCCACTGTCCCTTAAAATGCGTAATTCTGGTCGTTTCTGTGCGTCCGTTTTCGTCGGTGTCCTCTGTCTCATAGATCAGCTCGATATCGCCCAGTTCAATGTTCAGCCCATTGTAGACTGCCTTGATATGATCGCTGCCATTCGCGCAGTTATAGGAGAACGGAAACACCATGCTGCCGGGCTTTATTTTGCCCCACGGGTTATATTCCACGGCATCGCCCAGCGCCTCCTTCAGCACACCGCTGATGATATTGTCGCTGAGGAGCTTTTTGATCGCGCCGGAGGCCTTGGACCACTGAGTCCCGAACACCATTGTGATTATCATCAAAACGAAAAAAATTGCGAGTTGTCCCATTACTAAACTGATCACTAATCCCACACAGCATCCGTAAGTCAGAATCTTGAAAATAAGATCCTTGGTTTGCAATGATTGGAGCTGGGATTCCAACTCTTTATTCGTCATCGTTTGCTTTTCTTCCATAATGATCAATTCCTTTCTCAGAACGACATTTTTACATCTTCGCGCTTGCCTGCGTCCGCGGCGAAGAATTCCTTCGGCCGGCGCGAGCCCGCCAGCAGCTTGGCCGGGAACATGGCAATGGCCGTGTTGTAGGCGGTGACGCTGCTGTTATACAGCCGCCGCGCCGCCTGCAAATGCTCCTCCGCGTCGCGGATGCCGCGCTGAAGCTCTATAAAAACGTCACTGGAGCGCAGCTCCGGATAGCCCTCCGCCACGGCAAAAAGCTTTCCGCTCAGGGTGTCCATCTGCTGCTGGGCATCGTTCATTTCCGCAACGCTCATACCGCGGCGCAGCTCGATGACCTTTTCAAACAGCTCGCTTTCATGCGCCATATAGCCCTTGGCAGTGTCCAGCATTTTGGTCAGCATATCGTAGCGCTTGGTCAGCGCTACCTCTACGCCGGAGAGCCCCTCCTGCA
>JBJDZO010000288.1:0-1882 GCA_051868095.1 Butyricicoccus sp.
GAGGTGCTCCTGCCGCTAGCTGCGCATCTCATCCGTTCGCTCCTCGCTTCTGTATTCGAAGAGGCAGGATTCCCTTTGCGTTATATTCTATACGTTGTCGGAGTGCAGGGCAGTGGCAAAACCACCGCGGCAACCGATTTCTGCCTACCATTTGACATGGTGGAAACCGGAGATCCGGCGCACGTTACCCGTGCGCTCGATCACTTTGCCGGTGCGCGTGACTTTCTCGCCGCACGGCGGGATGTCCCGGTTCTGCTCGATGACGTCTGCACATCCAGCAACGCCTCCACCCAGCGCGAATCCAAGGATTTGGCTGCGAGCATCATTCGCTTTGCGGCCGACCGGGTGCCGCTTCACATCAAGCGCAAAGGTGAGACAGTCGCCATTCGCAGTCAGGTTGGAGTTACTGTTTCCGGCGAATTCCCGATGTCGACACCCAGCGATCTGACACGCTGCGTTATTGTATCGGTCGACCACCAGATGCGCGGGCGAGAGCCGGATGACCGGGCGGTCACAGCCGCCATCGCAACCCGGTTTCTGCGCTATTGCGCCGCTCATTTCGATGAGATTCAGCAGAAGATTTCGAACGAGCTTGGTACTTTCGATGCGAGCGCGTCAGAGAATTCTTCTCCACGTCAGCAGCAGCATCTCGCTGAGTTGTACTGTGCCTTCTTGCTCCTGCTTCAATTCGCGGAAGCGGCCCACGCTCTCACGGTGGAGGAGTCCGGTACGTTGGAAGGCCAATTTCATGATGTCCTGAACCACTGCCTGAGCGAGAATAATCGCCTTCTCAAGGCAATTTCTCTTCAGAATCTCGACAATCTGGCTTGTTTTCTTCTGGAAAACATCGAAAATGGCCAGATTGCACTCGCAAAAAGCCAGGAGAAATACGCACTCGATCCGGACATATTTGTTGGATTCCGCGACAAGAAACTATGCTACTTGAAGCTTCAGGCACTCGCGGAGTTCATCACGTCATACACTGGCCGCACTTGGACAGCCAACCGCGTCGGTCAACGTCTGCGCGAGTGCGGACTGATCGAGGTCGGCAAGGAAAACCGCTCGGCGAAGCACAAACTGCCCGGGTTGGGCCGATTTGTTGCAATCGACATCCGTACCCTGAAAAAGCAGGCCCAACAGGGCAAATGACGCAAAAAAATCCCGTTTCATCCCGATAATCTACGATTTCGGGGTACATACTATATGAAAAAGGAGGAATTTACCTATGAAACATACTGTATCCTGTCCGCTTCCTGATATCCGGGAGGCCCGCATTGACCCCACCCTTCCGGTGGACGAGCGTCTGCGCTTGTTCGCAGCCGCAGCCGGTGACCCGCACCGTTTCCGCGTGGGAGATACCGCAGTCGAAGTGCTGTTTGATGACGGTGCACCCAGCCTGCAGGCCTGCCTGACCAGTCTGTGCAGCCGCCTGCAATAACTCCAAAATTAACCGAAACTGCGTGAAACTTGCGGCATACCGGGAATTGTGGTACAATTAATGTACAAAACACAGCATCCGGCGTGCCGCTCGTTTTTTCAAGGAGGTACGCTAGAATGCCCAGAAAAAGTAAATATGAACCATCCCCCTCAAGCGGTACCGTCCGCCTGTGGAACCCAGCGCTTTACGTCCGCCTGTCCCGTGAGGACGGCGACCGTGAGGAAAGCGACAGCGTTGTCAGCCAGCGCGAGCTGCTGACCGAATTCGCCGCCGCGCAGACCGACATGACCGAGCCGCGTCTGTACACCGATGATGGCTGCACGGGCACCGACTTTGACCGCCCGGCCTTTCAGCACATGCTGACCGACCTGCGTGCAGGCGTGGTCGATTGCGTGATCGTCAAGGACCTGTCCCGTTTCGGGCGCAACTACGTCGGCGTGGGCG
>JBJDZO010000289.1:0-1860 GCA_051868095.1 Butyricicoccus sp.
CTCATGACCAAAATCCCTTAACGTGAGTTTTCGTTCCACTGAGCGTCAGACCCCGAATCCTACGCTAAGGCTTTGGCCAGCGATATTCTCCGGTGAGATTGATGTGTTCCCAGGGGATAGGAGAAGTCGCTTGATATCTAGTATGACGTCTGTCGCACCTGCTTGATCGCGGCCGCGATAGCTAGATCGCGTTGCTCCTCTTCTCCATCCGCGTTCCAAGCTGCGGAAAGGCACCCATAAGCGTACGCCTGGTCGAGCAGGCGACGCGGATCGACGTCCAGCGCACGAGAGAATGCGTCCGCCATCTGTGCAATGCGTCTAGGATCGAGACAAAGGTCGTCTCTGTCAGCCGGATCGTAGAACATATTGGCGGCGCCAAAGCCCACTTCACCGACCAGACCGACGGGATCTATCACCAGCCAGCCGCGACTGGAGAACATGATGTTTTCATGATGCAGATCGCCATGTAGCCCACGCAGTTCCGAGGCATTGCTCATCATTTGATCGGCTATAATCGCCGCGTGGACGTAGTCAGTTTGACAACCTGCGTTTTGATCATCGCGCGCCCGCTGAAACAAAGCTGCAAAGCGATCCCGGATCGGGAGAAGGGCAGAAGGCAGGGGTTCCTCAGATGCGGCATACAGCTTCGCCATTAGTTCCGCTGCAATTTCGGTCGCCTGGTAGTCGCCGTGCTCGGCAACGATGTGAGAGAGCATTCGCTCCCCGGCATATTCGAGCAACATCAGATTGTTCTCACGACCGAGCAACCGGACTGCTCCCCTCCCATTGCGCCATACCAGATAGTCGGCCCCGCGCAGTTCATCAGCAATGTCTTCTATAGGTTTCAATCCCTTGACGATTGCAGGAGTCCCGTCTGGCAATGAAACTTTCCAAACGAGGCTGGAAAAGGTGTCCGCAATGAGAACAGGTTGCGAAACGTGCCAATGAGCAGGAAAAACAGGCGGCATGAACATCAACCCCAAGTCAGAGGGTCCAATCGCAGATAGAAGGCAAGGCGTTCGCGGTCGGGGGCTTCGATCCCCAATACATTGAATAGGACAGCGAAGGCGCGCTCTGCTTCATCTGGCGCTGCCCAGTTCTCTTCGGCGTTAGCAATCATGAGTGCCAAATCGGCATAGCGATCTGCTGTTCCGAGCCGCCCAAGGTCGATCAGACCCGTGCATTGAAGAGTTTTAGGGTCCACCATGAAGTTCGGCATGCAGGGATCACCATGGCAAACAACCATATCGGTGCGCTCTTGGTCGAGCCGCACCGGTAGCTCTCGTTCGACACGAGCCAAAAGATCGAGCTGCGGCGTACTCTTGTCCTCGTCCGGTAAGAAGTCGGGATTGACGGCATTGCGGGACACCACATCAACGGCGCGTCCGAACATTCGCGACAGCCTGCGCTCAAACGGACATTGATCAACCGATAGGCTGTGAACAGCGCCAAGTTGCTGCCCCATTGACGGCCACGCTTTGAGCAAATCCGCTCCAGACAGATCAGCCGCCGGTACTCCCGGAATTGCCGTTATCACCAAGCATGCACCCTCCTGTTCCTCCTGCCAGTTGATGACCTCGGGGCAAGCCACACCTCGACCTTTGAGCCAAATGAGGCGGTCACGCTCTCCAGCGAGCTCACCGCGGCGGGAAGCAGGTGCGATTTTCGCGAAGGCATGCCCGTCACCACGTCGAAAAACAAAATCACCAGATTCTCCGCCTCTGACAGGCAACCAGTCAGAATGCGATTCACCAAAAAAAATATTAGTTCGATTCAATGGAGGTTCCTTCAGTTTTCTGATGAAGCGCGAATATAGAGAAATATCCCGAATGTGCAGTTAACGAATTCTTGCGGTTTCTT
>JBJDZO010000290.1:0-1854 GCA_051868095.1 Butyricicoccus sp.
CGCGGCTTTGCGGATGCGGTCGCGGTGACGAGCACAACGGTCTCACCGTAGCGCACCAGGCACGAGCCGTTCGCGAGCTGCGCCATCTTGCCGGTCTCAACGACGAGCGGACGGCCTGCGAAGGTGGTTTCGAACACGCGGTAATTTTTGAAATCAAAATGGTTGATGTTGCTCATAACTGCCTCCTAAATAAAATTTGTTTTTCCGGCAGTTTTTAGCACTTGAAGCGCAGGCCGGCGATGCGGCTTGTCCTTCAACTGCTAAATAACTGCCGTCCTCAGCAGGTGGGTACAATGTGCAAAAGGGGGGCGGAGCCCCCCTTATCGCCAAAATTACTTACGGATACCCAGCTTCTTGATGAGCTCACGGTAACGGTTAACGTCCTTCTTCTGCAGGTACGCCAGCATGCTGCGGCGCTTACCTACCATCTTCAGCAGGCCGCGGCGGGAATGGTTGTCCTTCGGATGCTGCTTCAGGTGCTCGGTCAGCTCCTGAATGCGCGCGGTCAGGATTGCAACCTGTACTTCCGGCGAACCGGTGTCGGTCTCGTGAGTTCTGTTTGCCTCAATCACAGAGGTCTTGACTTCCTTACGGATCATGGTAAAATTCACCTCATAAAAATATTGTAGTCCCCGCATGCTGCGTAAGAGGCTGGTGAAGCGGCGTGCTGAACGCGCCTTGTCCCCTCAAACGAAACATGGGGCAAAACTAAAAGTAGTTTACCATGCTTCCGGGATTTTGTAAAGCGTTTTCTGAAAAAACCGCAAAACTCCGCGCCACAGGAGAAAATCTTTCATTTCCCTATCATTTTTATATGATATTATATTTTAGCAAATTGCTGATTTGTTCATAATGCATTTACAAATATTTTATGAAATTTTCATCTTGCAGGATTCGACCGCAAAGATTATAATTTTTAACATCAAATGACATAGATGAACCAAGTTCGAGCCTTTTAAATTGTGAATAACGCGGCGGGGTTGTGCAATAGCGTGGCCTGATGCCGCGTTTTTTCTTTTGTTTTCTTGCGTCGCCGAAGTGTTCTCCGGCGGCGTTTTTTTACTTTTTGGCTTTGCGGTAGGGCCGTGCCGACTTTTTTTCTGCCGGTTTGTCTGTCTGCCGCCGACGCTGCTCCCGCTCGCGCTCACGGCCAATGCGGCTGCCCACTGCCATAAACGCCACACACGCCAAAAAGACCAGAATCGTGGCGCTCAGCCCCAACCCCAGCCAGTAAATTTCGGTCACGAAATGGGAGGTCAGCTGTGCCGCAACATATTCCAGTCCGGCCAGCGGGCGCACCACCATATCAAAAATCCAGTTCCACTTGCCTCCGATTGGCTGTTCAATGAACAGCAATGCGGTCAGCGTCCCAACCACGGCACGAAACAGCACAGCCACGCCGTATAACATTTCCAGTGCAAGCAGCGTGCGTACACGGGCGAAGTTCCCGATTGCCATCACAGCGAGCAGAACTCCGAGATACACACAGGATGCGATACATTCCGAGCGACCAGCTACGCCGCCGCCCTCCAGATACGCGGTAACCAAAAAAGCGCCTGCCAGCCAAACGATCAATCCTGCCACCAGCCACAGCGCCCATTCCGCTCTCCGGCCCGATTTCCTGCGTGTCCCCATGTCCGTCACTTCTTTCTCTTTTGGATAGGCCAAGGAGGGCGCGGGACTATGCCCCCGCCCTCTCAGCCGTTCTTTTGGAGGGTTCCGATTATTTTACAATTTCCTTAGCTGCCGCTGCAAGCGCTGCAACCTTCGCATCTGCCGCCGCCTTGTCGTCTGCCTTGGCCATGATGTAAACCTTGACCTTCGGCTCGGTGCCGGACGGACGGATGATGAAGC
>JBJDZO010000291.1:0-8149 GCA_051868095.1 Butyricicoccus sp.
TTAGTATATCGCAGAACCCGGGGAATGTCAACAGGAAAATCAAAAAAAGTTCAAATTTTTTTTGGAGCCATAAAACACCGCCGCGCTGCCCGCCGCATAGGATGGCGCAAGGAGGGAAAACGGTATGCCATACTTACTCGAATGCATCATCGGCACGCTGGCTGCGATCGGGTTCATTTGCATTTTAAAAGGGGTCTATGATATAATCATGACAAGTTATGCACGCACCGGTCAGCCCGCAACACTTTTCCTCAGCGGCGACGGTACTTCACCGGACAGCGAACATCTGCTGCTCGCGGCCGAACAGGCCCGGCGGCTGTATCTGCCCGGCATGGAAATCGTCTTTCTGGAGCTGGGCGAGACTGCGGAAGGGGAATCTCTCGCCGCACGCATCGCGGCACGGCGCGGCATTACCTACATCAAATAGCAAAGGACTTCGGCCATGCAGGAATTTCCCGAACAACAGGAATATCAGATGGTCTGCGGTACGGTGGCGCAGATCGTGTTTCAAAATGAGGAAAACGGCTATGCCGTGCTGCGTCTGATCGCTCACGACGGGGAGGAAATCACCGCAACCGGTTATATCCCCGGCCTCGGTCTGGGCGAGGAGCTGACGCTCGGCGGCCGCTGGACGACCCATCCGTCTTATGGCGAGCAGTTCGCGGCCGAAAGCTTTGAACGCCGTCTGCCGGAGACCGCACGCGGTATCGCGGATTATCTCGGCTCAGGACTGATCAAGGGCGTCGGCCCGCGGCTTGCGGCCAAAATCGCGGAGAAATTCGGTGAGGAAACCTTTGATATCATCCAGAACGACCCCGCACAGCTTACTGAAATCAAAGGCATCACACCCAAGAAGGCACGCGACATCGGTCGTCAGTTCACCGAGATGAGCGAAATGCGTCTGCTCATGGATTTTCTCACCGAAAACGGTCTGCCGGTCTGGCTCACACCCCGGCTCTATAAACGGCTCGGCATCGCAGCCATGGATGCGCTGACCGAAAATCCCTATCTGCTGTGCGATGAATACTATGAGATTGATTTCGGCATGGCGGATGGGCTGGCGCTGAATCTCGGCCTGCCCCGCCTGTCCGATGAGCGCGCAGACGCGGGCATTCTCTATACGATGTCGTTCAATCTGTCGAACGGCCATACCTTCATCCCGGTCGAAAAGCTGGTTGCGGCGGCGTGCCGCCTGCTCAGCGACAACGAAACCGAGTTCGATGAGGAGCGTGCATACGCCAGCCTGTGCCGTCTGGAAACGCGCGGACAGATTGTGCGCGAACAGATCGCCGGGCGCGACGCGGCGTATCTGCGGCAGATGTACGAAGCCGAAGATTTCCTTGCGGGCTGCCTCAAACAGCTCGCTGAACAGGAATATACTTATGATTTCGATTTGGGAGAGCTGCTGCGCTCACTCGAATTGGACGCTGACGTGACCTATGCGCCGCTTCAGCAGGAGGCCATCGCCAAGGCAGCCAAATACGGCGTTTCCATCCTGACCGGCGGCCCTGGCACCGGCAAAACCACCGCTGTGCGCGGCATGCTGCGCGTTTTTGAAGCGCTCGGGCTGGATGTGGTACTCGCCGCGCCGACCGGCCGCGCCGCCAAGCGTCTGTCCGAGCTGTGCGATATGGAGGCCAAAACCATTCATCGTCTGCTCGAAGCCGGATACGGCGGAGGCGGCAAGCTGGTATTTCAGCGCTGCCTAACCAATCCGCTCGACTGCGATGTGGTTGTGCTCGATGAGGTCTCCATGGTTGATATCGCGCTTATGCAGGCCCTGCTTGCCGCCATGCCGTATGGCGCGCGGCTGGTGCTTGTGGGCGATGCCGATCAGCTTCCACCGGTTGGACCGGGCAATTTCCTGCGCGACCTGATCGGTTCGGGCCGCGTGCCGGTTACCCAGCTTACCGAGATTTTCCGGCAGGCGCGCGAAAGCGACATTGTCATGAACGCGCACGCCATCAACGAAGGCCGCATGCCGACGCCCTCCGGCAAGGACGGCGATTTCTTCATCATGAAGAAGGCCGACCCCGCCGCAGTCGTGCAGACGGTAACCGACCTGTGCCGCGACCGTCTGCCGCGGTATTACGGCCTGAATCCCAGTCAGATTCAGGTGCTGACCCCATCCCGGCGGCAGGGCGCGGGCACCGTGCACCTCAATCGTCGCTTGCAGGAAGCCCTCAACCCCGGCACGCCCGAAAAGCAGGAAAAACGCTTCGGGGATACGATTTTCCGGGAGGGCGACCGGGTCATGCAGATTCGCAACAACTATGACATCATCTGGGAGCGCATCGACGGCCGCGATCAGGGCACGGGCATGTTCAATGGCGATGTTGGCGAAATTTTGCAGATTTTCCCCGGACAGGAATGCCTGCTCGTCAAGTTTGACGACAAAATTGCAACCTATACCTTCGATATGCTGGACGAGCTGGAGCTGGCCTACGCGATGACTGTCCACAAGGCGCAGGGCAGCGAGTTTGACGCGGTGATTGTCGCGCTGCCCGCCGGGATCACCCGCCGCCTGCTGACGCGCAACATTCTGTATACCGCCATCACACGCGCCAAGCGCCTGCTTGTGATCGTGGGCGCACAGGAGACCATTGAAACCATGGTGACGACCAACACGCGCGGCCGCCGGTACAGCGCCCTCAAAGCGCGTATGCTGCTCGAGGACACACTGCAATGAGCCTCAAACAGCTGTGGTTTCCGTCGGTGTGCGCGGCGTGCGGCGCGGAACTGCGGGACGGCGAGCATATTGTGTGCCGGGCCTGTCTTGAACGGGAGGAATACCGCCTGACCGCGCCGTTTTCGGTGCGGGGCGCGGACGATGCAGATGCGCCGCTTGTTTACAAGGGTGCGGTGCGCCGCGCCATGCACGCCTATAAATTCCAGTCCCGCCGCGCCTATGCGAACGGCTTCGCCGCCTATGCGGAAGAATGCCTGCGCACCCATCTGGACGCATGGCAACCCGATGTGATGACCTTTGTGCCGCTCAGCCCGCGGCGGTGGATGAAGCGCGGCTACAATCAGTCGGCCCTTGTGGCGCGGCTGGTGGCCGAAGCGTGCGGGCTGCCCTGCGAACCGATGCTTTGCAAACGGCTGGGCGTCCCGGTGCAGTCCGAGCAGCCGCACGATCAGCGCGCCGAAAATATCCGGGATGCGTTCCGCGTGCGCCGGAACGCGGGGATTGCCGGACGCCGGGTGCTGCTCGTGGACGATATCGTCACCACCGGCGAGACCGCCGCCGCGTGCGCGCAGGTGCTGCGGGGCGCGGGCGCCTCGGCGGTATATGTGCTCAGCATGACAAAAACCCCGGTTTTTCGTAGATAATGATTTGAAAATGTTCAAAAATTCCCTGAAGTTCTCTCTTTTTGACCATTGCATTATGCGGTAAATACGGTATAATAAATGAGATAACAAGGATTAGTATTGGAAGGCAGGTTTGGCCGAATTATGAGTGGTTCTGTTTCTCCCATCAAAAGAATGCTGGGTTCCCTTCGTTTTTTCACCAATGATATCGGCATTGACCTCGGCACCGCGTCGGTGCTGGTCTATGTCAAGGGCAAGGGCATTGTGCTCAATGAGCCATCGGTCGTTGCGGTGGACAAGTCTACCGGCAAAATTCTGTCGGTCGGCGCGGACGCACAGAAGATGCTCGGCCGTACCCCGGGCAATATTGTCGCCATCCGCCCGCTGCGCGAGGGCGTGATTTCCGACTATGAAATGACCGAGCGCATGATTAAGGAATTCATCCGCAAGGTGCTTGGCTTCCGCCTGTTCAAGCCCAATGTCGTCATGTGCGTGCCGTCGGTCATCACCGAGGTCGAGGAGCGCGCAGTCATTGACGCGGGCACGCAGGCCGGCGCAAAGCGTGTGTTCCTCGTCGAGGAGCCGGTCGCGGCCGCCATCGGCGCGGGCATCGACATCGCAAAGCCGAACGGCAACATGATTGTGGACATCGGCGGCGGTACGACCGATATCGCGGTTATTTCGCTCGGCGGCATCGTTGAGTCTACGTCCATCAAAATCGCGGGCGACAAGTTCGACGAAGCGATTATCAAGTACATCCGCCGCAAGCACAACGTCCTGATCGGTGAGCGCACCGCAGAGGACATCAAAAAGGAGATTGGCTGCGTCTATCCCCGTCCGGAGGAAACCTCGATGGAGATCAAGGGCCGCTGCCTGATGACCGGCCTGCCGCGCACCTTTACCGTGCAGTCGAGCGAGATTCTGGGCGCGTTTGAGGAGGTTTCCTCGACCATCGTGGAGGCCATCCATGCGGTGCTTGAGCGCACGCCCCCCGAGCTGACCGGCGACATTTCGACAAACGGCATCGTCATGACCGGCGGCGGCGCGATGGTCTGGGGCTTTGACAAGCTGATTGCCGCCAAGACCGGCATCCCGACCCGCGTGGCTGACGATGCGATTTCGTGCGTCGCACTGGGTACCGGTTCGTGCCTGGAGCATTTGGAGACCATGCAGGACGGCACGATGAACCTGTCCCGCCGGCGTCAGATGATGACCTGATTGCAAAACCCGAGGCAATTTTGCCCCGGGTTTTTCTTATAGAACGTGTTCGCGCAGAAAGGCGTCGGTCATGCGGCGTACCTCAGGCGCGAGCACCCACAGGCCGTACAGGTTCGGGAACGCCATGAGCGCGGCTGAAATGTCACAGACCGTGAGCAGATCGGTGAGCGGAAACCGTGACGCGACCGCGACCGAAACCGCCACCCCAAGCGGATAAGCCGCCCGCAGCAGCCGTCCGGCGCGCAGCCAGCGCAGACAGGCCAGCCCGTAAAAGCTCCAGCCGAGCACGGTCGAAGCGGCAAGAAAAACGACCGTGACCGCAATAAATCCGCTGGCAAACCGCCCCAAAACGCCCTCATAGGCTGCAATCGTCATCGCAAGGCCGGTTTTGCCGCTCTCGTGCGCGCCGGTCACCAGAATCACAAGCGCGGTCATCAGACAGACCACAAAGGTGTCCAGAAAGACCTCGACCGCGCCGAGCAGCCCTTCCTCACAGGGCCGTGCGCCCGCGGTACAGCCGTGAGCAATCGGCGCCGAACCCATACCGGCTTCGTTGGAAAACACGCCTTTGGCGAAGCCGTCCGCAACCGCGTGCGCGGTTAGCAGGCCGAGTATGCCGCCGCCTGCCGCGAGCGGGTCGGCCGCACCCTGAAAAATAGCGGAAAACGCATTCGGCAGACGGTCGCGGTACCGCACGAGTACGGCTGCGCCGCCCGCGAGATACAGAACGGTCATCACCGGCACCAGCACCGATGATGCGCGTGCAATGCGCTGTCCGCCGCCGTACAGGATGGGCAGCAGCAAGGCGGCTGTGCAAACGCCAATGGCCAGAGGCGGCACCGGAACAAGCGGCGACAGCGCTTCGGCAATCGCACCGCCCTGCGCGGCTGCACCCGTCCCGAGCGCGGACAGTACACAGCATAGGGCGAACAGTCTGGCAAGCCCCGGCAGACCCGCGCCGCGTGTCAGATAGACCATTGGGCCGCCGAGCGGCGCACCACCCGAAATCTGATACCGCACGGCAAGCAGCAGTTCGGCATATTTGGTGGCCATGCCGAAAAAAGCGGCGAGCAGCATGTAAAACACCGCACCCGGCCCGCCGAAGGTGATGGCAATTGCCACGCCCGCAAGGTTGCCGACCCCAAGCGTGCCGCCGAGCGAGGTGCACAGCGCCTGCCAGGGCGAAATGCCGCCGCGTTCTACTGTACGACGGTTTGGGTGCAGCAGCCGCGGCAGACACCAAAGCTGCACGAAACGCGACTGCATGGTGAGGTATGCACCGGTCGCAAGAATGAGCAATACGGTGAACGGCCCCCAAAGGGCATAACGGATGCGGAAAAGCAGTTCCATAGTTTCCTCCTCCTGTCCATCTATACCATATGAGCAGAATGGAGAATTGAGAATGGAAAATGGAGAATGGAGAATTGAGAATTGAGAATTGAGAATGGACAATGGAGAATGATCGGGGGCTGGATTTCGCGCGCCGCGCGGTTTTTATCCGGCCGCAGGCCGCTCCTTCATTTTCCACTCTCCATTTTCCATTCTCCATTTATTTTGTGGTATACTGGAGAGGTGGAAGGGGGAGCTTTATGACCGAACAGGAAAAATACATGAAGGCGGCGCTCAAACTCGCACGTAAGGCTGCGGACGAGGGAGAGGTGCCGGTTGGGGCAGTCGTGGTGTGCGACGGCAAAATTGTCGGGCGCGGGCGAAACCGCCGTGAGACCAAAAAGAACGCCCTGTGTCATGCTGAAATCGAGGCAATCAACAAGGCGTGCAAAAAGCTGGGCGGCTGGCGGCTGCACCGGTGCGATTTGTATGTGACGCTCGAGCCGTGCCCGATGTGTACGGGCGCGATCATCAACAGCCGGATCAAAACGCTGTATTACGGCGCACCTGACCCCAAAGCGGGGTCGTGCGGCACGCTGGTGAATCTGTTTGATATCGCGTACAATCATAAACCCGAGGTGGTCACGGGTCTGCTGGAGGAGGAGTGCGCCGAAACGCTGCGCACATTTTTCCGGGAACTGCGCGCCCGCAAAAAGGCGGAAAGACTCAAAAAAACAGAAAATGCCGAAGAATAGGAAAAGCAAGGGAAAACCCCTTGCTTTTTGCTTTATTTGTATCGGGTGCGGTCGGGTGCCCAACCGTCGAGCGGGTAGCGCTGAATCGCGCCGAATACCCGGTCACGCAGACCGGGGAACTGCTTTTCCAGATCCTTCAGAAGGGTCTTGACTTCCTCACGCTTGGTGTTGCCGTCCGCCGGGCAGGGATTGTGCACGATGGGCAGGTTATGACGCCGGGCAAACGACCGCACCGCGTATTCCGGGACGTACAGCAGCGGACGGATCAGCGTTACGCCCTTGCGGTCGAGATAGGTGACCGGCTTGAAGCACGAAATGCGTCCCTCATAAAAGAGCGACAGCATATAGGTTTCCACTACGTCGTCAAAATGATGGCCGAGCGCGACCTTTTCACAGCCAGCCGCAAGTGCGGCTTCATGCAGGGCGCCGCGGCGCAGTTTGGCGCACAGCGAGCAGGGGTTTTCTTCCTGACGGATATCGAACACGATTTGTTTGATCTGGGTCGGGATGCGGACATATTCCACATCCAGACGGCGGCACAGCTCGGCAACCGGTTCAAAATCCATTTCCTCGTAGCCCATTTCCAGCGTAATGGCGACTACTTCGTACTTTTTGGGGTAAAATCGGCGCAGTTCCGCCAGTGCAGCCAGCAGGGTCAGCGAATCCTTGCCGCCCGACACGCCCACCGCAATCCGGTCCCCTTCTTCAATCATATGGTAATGGTCCACCGCGCGGCGGACAAACGAAAGCATCTTCTGCATAAAAGCTCCTCCAAGGGCCTGTAATCTGTCTATAAGAATATATAGCAGAAAAGTAGGAAAACTGCAAATAAAAATTTTGAAATTGAAAGTGAGAAAACGAGAGCATAAAAGAGAATACAAGAGAATTAAAGAGTTCTTCCGAAGATAAACGAAATTATGCAAAAAAGCTGTTGACATTCCAAAATCGTTGTGGTTTAATAAGTAAGGCTCGAATTGAGCTGTTTTTAAATTGTGAATCGTTAGATTTCAATATAAATGGAGGAAAAGCACCATGTCTACTTTTATGGCAAAGGCAGAGACCACGGATCGCAAGTGGTATGTACTCGACGCTGCCGGCAAGCCGCTCGGCCGCACTGCTGCGACCGCTGCGATGCTCCTGCGCGGCAAGCACAAGCCGGAGTTCACCCCGCATGTTGACGGCGGCGACTTCGTTATCATCATCAACGCTGAGAAGGCAGTTCTGACCGGCAAGAAGCTGGAGCAGAAATACTACCGTCATCACACCGGCTGGGTTGGTGGTCTGAAGGAAGTTCAGTACCGCACCCTGATGGCTGAGAAGCCGGAGATGGCAATGCAGCTGGCTGTTAAGGGCATGCTCCCGAAGAACAGCATCGGCCGTCAGTCCGCTACCCGTCTGAAGATCTTCAAGGGCGCTGAGCACAACCATGCAGCTCAGAAGCCGGAAGTTTGGGACAAGTAATTCTTGTAAGGAGGAAATAATCAATGTATACGCCTAAGAAAGCATATTTCTACGGTACCGGCAGAAGAAAGTCC
>JBJDZO010000292.1:0-1847 GCA_051868095.1 Butyricicoccus sp.
GGCACAGTGAGGCGTTCCGCCTCATCACCCGCATCCAGGACGAGGCGCACCGCTTTGCCATCGAGTATCACCGCTCCCTGCGCAGCAAAGAGCAGGTGCATTCCGTGCTTGACGACATCCCGGGCATCGGACCGGCGCGCCGCAAAGCGCTCATGCGCACCTTCCAGTCCATCGATGCGATCCGCGCTGCCACCGTAGAGGAACTATCAGCCGCCGAATCCATGAACGAGCGGGCCGCGCAGGCCGTCTACGCATACTTCCACTCGGAAATGTAAAGCCACTACTTAATTGCAGGATGCGTCCGTCTTATCGCATGGCAGTATCTGGCAGTCTGTTATGCTTACCGGGTGAATCACGCGAGGGGCCCAGAGTCCAAGCAAAATCAGCTTGGCTCTGCTGCCTGGTCATGTATTCCTGTACGCTTTTTCCGAGTGAACCCGCCGCATAAACAGCTGCCAGCTCCTGCCACGCTGGACCGGACGCATCGTTGGCAGCGTATCTTCCGGCCGTATCCGAGCAGGAAGGCTGACGAAAGCGGTTTCCGATGGAAAACCCTCGGAGGACGTTGGTGCTTGAAAATTTCGAGTGGAAACGATGAAATTTTCTTAGCATCCACTACGTCCGGAGCGGAGTGCGAACGTGTTTTACATGGAAACTGTTTCGGCAGCCGTATCGTAAAAATAGCCTGCGGAAGCCACACGAAAGCATTGCAAAATCCGCTGGCGTAAACTATTATTAGAGGTAGATATGAAAAAGAGAATTTACACAGGAGGGGAACCGTCATGACACAAAAAGAAGTATCCGTTGCAAAGGTCGCGCGACTGCTTGAGCTGACCAACTTTACGGAACAGGTAAATTTAAAACAGAAAAAAATCTGCATTACGGAGATCAACCGGCCGGCCCTGCAGCTGCATGGCTATTTCGAGCATTTCGCAGAGGGTCGTGTACAGATCATCGGAATGGTGGAGTTTGCATATCTGCAGCAGGTGACCAAAGAGCGAAAAAGAGAAGCGTATGACAAGTTCATGAGCTTCGACATCCCCTGCGTTGTGTTCTGCAGAGGCTTTCAGCCGGACGAAGACTTTTTGGAGGCAGCAACCAGACATAACGTGGCAGTTCTGGGAACCGAGCGTGCAACAAGCGCTTTAACTGCAGAACTCATCCGTACCCTCAACGAAGAGCTGGCGCCCTGCATCACCATCCATGGTGTGCTTGTGGATGTTTATGGTGAGGGACTGCTCATCATGGGCGAGAGCGGCATCGGAAAGAGCGAGGCGGCATTAGAGCTGATCCGCCGCGGGCATCGTCTGGTAACCGATGATGCGGTAGAGATCAAGCGTATTGATGACACCACACTGATCGGAACATCGCCCGCCATTACCCGTCACTTTATCGAGCTGCGCGGTATCGGAATCATTGATGTGAAGTCGCTGTACGGCGTAGAGTGTGTCAAGGATAAACAGCAGATCGATCTGGTCATTAAGCTGGAAGACTGGCATAAGGATAAGGAGTACGACCGCCTCGGCATGGAGCAGGAGTACACCGAATTTTTAGGAAACAAGGTAGTCTGCCATTCGCTGCCGATCCGTCCCGGACGAAATCTGGCGGTGATCTGTGAGACAGCAGCCGTCAACCACAGACAGAAGAAGATGGGCTACAACGCAGCCCAGGAGCTGTATCGCCGTGTGCAGGCAAACTTAAGCAAGAGCACGGACGACGATGATGAATAGAATAGGTGATTGCGAAACTTATTCATAACGTGAACAGGGAATGTGAAGCACCATGTATTGCAGCGTACTTTGGAGCGGCTGGTACTTAGTGACCGTATTTTGGTCACTTATGTACCA
>JBJDZO010000293.1:0-1830 GCA_051868095.1 Butyricicoccus sp.
CGTAGAAGAAGCCGTGGGGGGAGGAATATACATAGCCGAGGTTCTTGGAGCGGAAGGACTTAACCATATCCACGGTCTCGTTGTTCAGCTCGCAGAAGTCATACGGATGAGACTGGATCTCAACGCGCAGACCCTCGCGCTCGATGATCGGCAGCAGCTCTTCCATGGACTTGAACCACATGCCGTTGCAGATTTCCTGCTGGTTCGGGTCGCCGGACAGCTCGGTGTTGATAACCGGAACGCCCATGTTGACAGCGATCTCAATGATGCGCTTCCAGTTCTTCACGGCGAACTGGCGCTGCTCCTCGGTCGGGCCGCTCCAACGATAAACAACGATGAAGGAAGAAATCTCAACGCCGGTTTCACGCAGAGCCTTGCGATATTCTGCCTCGCACTCCTCGGAAAACAGCGGGTGCTTGTAGAAGGGGTTGATGCGCGGATGCGGGGACTGCTCGATGTACTTGTAGCCCCAGTCAGCTACCTGATGAACCATGTCGTTAATCGACATCTGCTTGGCGAGAACGTCAACATCAAATGCAATTTTCATGGATTTTGTCTCCTCTCATGTCATTGGAATCCCATGCGGATTCTATCTCTTTGATGATGCTATTATACCGTCTGCCGGGTGCTTTGTCCATGATACTCTATGCCCTATACCTGCGAAATCCTGCTATTTTCGCTTGCGCTCTTTCGCGGAATCTGTTACCATAAGGCAAAGGAGTGTGACTGCTATGCTGATTCCGGAAGCAGGTGTGCATCAGACCTCGGAGCGGTATTTCTTTACCCCGTCATCGCTTGCACGCGACCTGTTTTATTACGCTACCCGCTGCGGCCATTATTTCTGCAACCATCAGTATTCCTTCAGCCATCAGTCGGAAATCGCGCTGGAGGGTGACCATAACCGCAATATTATGTTATTTGTGGTGCGGGGCGGCGCGATGGAACTGGAAATCGCGGGAGAAACCGTGCTGGCGACTGCCGGACAGATCGTGCTGTTTGACTGCCGCGAGCCGTACCGCTATGCCGCATCCGATGGACTGGAATTTATTTGGCTGCTGTTCAACGGGCTGAATGCCCGGGATTTTTACCGCCGCATTTTACAGGCGCGCGGCGGGCGGCATGTGTTTGCGCCGCCGACCTACCCGGAAATCCTGCGGCTGCTGGATTCGCTCCTAAGCGGCTGCGCGTCGGGCGAACGGCTGAGCGAAGCCGCGGCCTCACAGCTGCTGCACCGGCTGCTGTGCCTGCTGCTGCTCGGGGAAGGCGGCCCGGCACAGGGCGAGGGCGGCCGCATCGCGCAGGCCATCCGTTATATGAACCAGCATCTTTACGAACAGATCAATGTGCAGGATGTTGCCGAGGCAGTCAGCCTGAGCCCGTCGCATTTTTCACGGCAGTTCAAAGCGCATACGGGCTATTCGCCGTATGAGTACATTGTGCTGCGCCGCATCGATAAGGCCAAGCACCTGCTGACTTCTACCCAGATGTCGGTCAAGGAAATCGCCTACCACACCGGCTACAACAGCGAGGAGAACTTTATCCACAGCTTCCAGAAAAATGTTGGGATATCGCCGGGCATGTTCCGCAAGTACCCGATCTAAGAAGGGTCCGGGGCTGCAGCGGCATGGGTTTCTGCCTGCGTGGCCGCGTCCCAAAATAGGTCCGGGGCTGCGGTGGCGTGGGGTTCTGACTGCCTGCCCGCGGAAAATTCATTCCCGCCTTTCGTGATACTTTTCCGGCGGCGTGGCGTCGCCAAGGCCGCCGCAAATCAGCCCACCGGGCTGATTTGCCCGGCGCGATCCAGCCGCGCAGGCTGGCCGCGCTCCGCAG
>JBJDZO010000294.1:0-1826 GCA_051868095.1 Butyricicoccus sp.
AGCTTCCCGCCGCGTGGTCGATGCCAAACGGCAGATTGTGCTGTGCCATCGGCGGCATAACCGCTTCAGAACGGGTTTTCAGATCGGACATGATGCATGCTTCCTTTCATTCAGGCGAAAATGGTATCAATGGTTTTCAGGATAAAGTCCGGCAGTTTGCCGAAGGAATATGGAATATGGATGCGTTCGGTCCACTTATGGCAATCCTTGCCCCATACACCGTAATTGACGGCCGGGATGTTAAGCGCCTTCGCGGTTGCGAGCGGCACCGGATACAGGGTTTCGTAGCCCGGGAAATTGGATTGCAGCACAGCAATCGAAGCGGCATCGTCATCGATTTTGAGATAGCTCGAATCGGTTAGGCTCGGAAAAAACTGCTGCATTTTCATGGTTTCGCCGCTCTCCGCGCCGAATTCGGCTGCGATACGCTCCACCTGTTCATACACCGCCCATTCCTCAGGCACCTCGCTTTTGAGGGTATTGTGCGGGCAGAAGGGGGTTGCGAAAAACACCACAACGGTCGGGGTTTTGATGCCGCTGACCTCACTCAGCTTTTCGACGATGCGCAGCGAGCTGACACGCATATCTTCCCCCGCCGCCATGGATGCGTGCAGCGTCTGCTCAATTAGAGCATCCAGATCGCCGTCGTATGCCGCACGGGCGTGTTCGACCAGCGCACGGTAATCGAGCACCTGCGACGGCTCGAGAAGCGACGAATACTGCATACCGGACAGCTCACAGTAGGTGCGGTAGCGTTCATCCGCCCGGCGCGTCACACGGTCAAGCGCGGTGCGAGCCGCTTCCTTGAGCTGCGCCATGATGTCGGTGAGCTGGCGGTTATGGACAAAATAGTTGAAATATACGCAGGCTGTACGCGGGGTCTGTACGTTGTAGCGCTCTTTGAGATCCTGCATCTTGAGCACGGTCGGCGGGAGGGAATATTCGCCCTTGTAGCCGTCGCAGAAGGCCGGGTTGCGGTCAATGATGCGGGTCAGCTCGGCCGCGGTCAGATCGGGGGAAAATCCCTCGAAGCACTGCGCCACATGGGTTTCGCGGCCGATGATGTAGAACATCGGCAGCAGCTTACCGACCGCGCCAGTATAAACGTAGCGCGTTGTATCACCCGCATACATCGGACAGATGAAGTCGTTGTTGATCGCCAGGCGGAAGTTCAGCCCGTGCTCCCGCTGGAGCCGCTGCAGTTCGGGCAGTTCTTCGATGATCCCCTGGTGCAGGGTTTCTTCCACTGGGTTGAACGACAGCAGCAGATTGCCGCGCAGCGTTTCCGGATGCTCGGCCAGATGCCGGGCCAGCACCAAAAACACCGCGTCGCCGCCCTTCATATCGCATGCGCCGCGCCCGAACAGGTACTCGCCCGATTCAAGATCGCGCCGCACTTCCTCGGGCAGTTCAGCGTCCCGCAGCGCTTCGGCCAGCCCGGCACAGTCGAACGCGAACGGCTGATATTTGCCATAATCCGCCACATCCACGGTGTCGATGTGGCCGTGCAGCAAAATGGTGTCAGCCAGCGTGCCATCGCCGCCTTTGAGCAGCGCCATCACATTCCGGCGGCCCAGCCGATCGTTCGCCAGATCCTGTGTAATGACCAGTTCGGGATGCGCCGCAAAATAAGGGATTTCCCGCAGATAAGCTTCAATCGTATCCGCAATGTCCCGTTCTCCGCGTGTGCCGTTCATGCTCGGCACGGCTACCAAACGCATGGTCAGTGCCTTGATTTCTTCAATCCAATTCATAACGAGCCTTCCGCCCTTTCTTTGTATACGGTATACAATTTTTGATGCTGGAAAGGGCCTCCCTCGCGGGAA
>JBJDZO010000295.1:0-8038 GCA_051868095.1 Butyricicoccus sp.
CATCTTCCTGAGCGCTGCGGAGTGCCCGATTTCCGACAAATATCGTGAACTGATTCTCAAGGCGACCGACATTTCCACCGTTGTCACCGGCCGCCCGAGCGGTCATCCGGTGCGCGCGCTCAAGACCCCGCTGGCACGTAAGTGCATGCAGCTTGAAAAGAACCCGACCCAGCAGTCGCTCGAGGAATTGGAAGCTGCGACCGCGGGCGCACTGCGCAAGGCTGTGCAGGACGGCAACTATGAGGAGGGCACCTTCATGTCCGGTCAGGTAGCCGGTCTGGTCAATGAGCCGTCGAACTGCCACGACATCATTCGTAAGATCACCGGGGAAGCCGAAGCGCTGCTGAAAAATGCCGCTTCCCGCGTTCAGTAAGGAGTTCAACATGGGAATTGCAATTGTAACCGGTGGTTCGCGCGGCATCGGCGCGGCCATCGCACGCCGTCTGGCACAGGCTGGTCATGATATCGTTGTCAACTGCGCATCGTCGGTTGAGAAGGCCGAGGTTGTTGCAGAGGAGTGCCGTGCGCTGGGCGTGAATGCGGTCGCGATGCAGTGGGATGTTTCCGACCACGCGGCCTGCGAAAAGGCACTCGCTGAAATCAAGGAAAAAATGGGCGTGCCGTACATTCTGGTCAACAATGCGGGCATTACCCGTGACGGACTGATGGTGCGTATGAAAGAAGAACAGTTTGATGAGGTCATCAACATCAACCTTAAGGGTGCGTTCAATATGCTCCAGCTGTGCGGCGCAATGATGATGCGCGCCAAAGCTGGCCGCATTATCAATATTACGTCGATTTCCGGCCTTGCCGGCAACGCTGGTCAGGTCAACTACTGCGCGGCTAAGGCGGGCATGATCGGCATGACCAAGACCGCCGCCAAGGAGCTTGGTGCGCGCGGTATCACGGTCAATGCGGTCGCTCCCGGCTGGATCGATACCGAAATGACCGAAAAGGTGCCGGAGACGATCAAGGAGGGCGCAAAAAAGCAGATTGCGCTCGGACGTTTCGGCAAACCGGAGGAAATCGCTTCTGCGGTCGCGTTCCTCGCATCCGACGAGGCTTCGTTCATCACCAGTCAGACTCTGGTGGTTGACGGCGGCCTGATTTAAAGGAGGACAACATGGAAAGAGTTGTTATCACGGGCATGGGCGCGGTAACTCCCGTCGGCCATGACGTCAAGAGCTTTTGGGAATCGCTGAAGGCGGGCAAGTGCGGCATTGCGCCGATTACCGCGTTCGATACTACCGATTTCAAGGTAAAGGTTGCGGCAGAGGTCAAGGACTTCGACCCGACCCAGTATATTGACAAGCGCGAGTCCAAGCGTATGGACCGGTTCTGCCACTTTGCACTGACCGCTGCACAGGAAGCGGTTGCACAGAGCGGCCTCGAGGAAGGCAATTTCGACCCCTACCGCGTCGGCGTTATGATGGGTTCGGGCGTCGGCGGTCTGGCCGTATTCGAGACTGAGATGGAGCGCATGCTGGCCAAGGGTCCGTCCCGCGTCGGCCCGCTTTGCATCCCGGAGATGATCGGGAACATGGCTTCCGCGCATATTTCCATGCGCTTCGGCTTCAAGGGCGAGAGCTTCTGTCCGGTTTCCGCATGCGCAACCGGCAACCATGCCATTGGTGAGGCAGTTCGCGCCATTCGCCATGGTTATCAGGATGTTGTCCTCGCGGGCGGCACCGAGGCGGCAATCATCCGTATTGCGATCGCAGGCTTCCAGAATATGAAGGCCCTGCACGCGGGCGACGATCCGGAAGCGGCGTCGATTCCGTTCGACGCACGCCGCAGCGGTTTTGTTATGGGCGAAGGCGCGGGCGTGCTCGTGCTTGAGAGTCTGAGCCATGCGCAGGCACGCGGCGCGACCATTCTTGCCGAAGTGGCAGGTTACGGTGCTTCGAGCGATGCTTACCATATCACCAGCCCCGATCCGGAAGGCGAGGGCGCAGCACATGCGATGCGCCGTGCAATTGAGGATGCGGGTCTGACCCCGGCGGATGTTGATTATATCAATGCGCACGGCACTTCGACCCCAATCAATGAGAAATATGAAACCATCGCGGTCAAAAAGGCATTCGGTGACGAGGCGTACAAGGTCAAGATTTCCTCGACAAAGTCCATGACCGGCCATCTGCTGGGCGCGGCGGCTGCGATTGAGGCAATTGCCTGTGTCTGCGCGATCAATGACGGCGTCATTCCGCCGACGATCGGCTACAAGGAGCCGGATCCGGAATGCGACCTCGATATCACGCCGAACAAGGCGGTCGAGATGCCGGTGAACGTTGCGATTTCCAATTCGCTCGGCTTTGGCGGCCACAACGCGACCGTGCTGTTTAAGAAGGTGTAAGCATGGAACTGAACGATATCAAACAGACGGCCATCGAGCTGATGGATGCGGTCAAGGCACGCGGCCTTGCCGAGTTCTCGCTCGATGCCAAGGAATTCAAGATTAAGATCAAGGCCAGCGCGCCCGCACCGGTTGTTTACCCGTCCGTTGCATCGGCTCCCACTGCTGCCGCTCCGGCTGCGGAGAGCGCGTCTGCGGCGCCGGCAGCCGAAGAAGAACTGCCGGGCACCAAGGTAACCGCGCCGCTCGTAGGCACGTTCTACGCCGCGCCGGCACCTGAGGAGCCGCCCTATATCGAGGTCGGCCAGACGGTCAAGAAGGGCGATACGCTGTTTATCATCGAAGCGATGAAGACTATGAACGAAATTGCGGCACCCTGCGACGGTACGGTTAGCCGCATTATGGCGCAGTCGGGCGACATGGTTGAGTACGGCCAGACGCTCGTTGTCATCGCGTAAGGAGGGGAAGACATGCTGAACAAAGAACAGATCATGGAGATCATCCCGCATCGCGCGCCCATGCTGCTCGTGGACGAAATCACCGAGCTGGACGGCGAGCATGCGGTCGGCACGCTCCACCTGACCGGCGATGAATTTTTCTTCCAGGGCCATTTCCCGGGTAACCCGATCATGCCTGCGGTGTTCCAGCTGGAGGCGCTCGCGCAGACCGGTGCGGTTGCACTGCTGTCCATCCCGGAGTTCAAGGGCAAGACGGCGGTCTATACCGGCATTGACAAGGCCAAGTTCCGCGCTATGGTGCATCCCGGCGATACCATCCGCATGGAGATCAAGTTCGTCAAGCGCCGCGGCCCGATGGCTGTGGCCGAAGGCGTGGTCTGTAACGGTGAGCAGAAGTGCGCCGAGGCCGAGATCAAGTGCGCGGTCGTCGAATAAGGCGGAGGGCAGAGCATGTTTCGTAAAGTCCTGATCGCCAATCGCGGCGAAATCGCGGTGCGCGTCATTCAGGCGTGCCGCGACTTGGGAGTGATTGCGGTCGCGGTATATTCCGAGGCCGACCGCAATGCGCTGCATGCGCAGATCGCGGACGAGGCTATCTGCATTGGTCCGGCTCCGGCGCGTGACAGCTATCTGAATATGGACAATATTATTTCGGCGGCCGTAGCCTGCGGTGCGCAGGCGATTCATCCGGGCTTTGGTTTTCTGTCCGAGAACGCCGAATTTGCGGAAAAAGTCATCGCAAACGGTCTGGCTTTCATCGGCCCGACCCCGGCTACCATTCGCCGCATGGGCGACAAGGCTGAGGCCAAGCGCACGGCGATCAAAGCCGGCGTTCCGGTTGCGCTCGGCACCGATGGCGCGGTTGCCGATTTCGCTGAGGCCGAACGCGAGGCACAGCGCATCGGGTTTCCGATCATGTGCAAGGCCGCGGCGGGCGGCGGCGGCAAGGGCATCCGTGTCGCGTTCACGCCCGGTGAGCTGAAAGCCGCTTACGATGCGGCCAGCAGCGAGGCACAGGCGAATTTCGGCGATGGCCGCCTGTATCTGGAGCGCTACGTCCACAACCCGCGCCATATCGAGGTGCAGGTGCTGGGTGATACCTTCGGCAACGTGGTGCATCTGTTCGAGCGTGAGTGCTCGATCCAGCGCCGCCATCAGAAGCTTATTGAGGAAGCGCCGTCGGCGTTCGCGGATGAGGATTTCCGCCAGCGGATCTGCACAGCGGCGGCCAATCTGGCCCGCGAGGTCGGATACCGGGGCGCAGGTACGGTCGAGTTTCTAGCCGACGAGGAGAAAAATTTCTATTTCTGCGAGATGAACACCCGCATTCAGGTCGAGCATCCGGTTACTGAACAGGTCACCGGCGTCGATCTGGTCTGCGAACAGATTCGTGTCGCGGCGGGCGAGCCGATTTCCTTCCGACAGGAGGAGTTGACTTTGCGCGGCCATGCAATCGAATGCCGCATCAATGCGGAGGACCCTGCGCGGAACTTTGCGCCCTGTCCGGGCACCATCGAAGCCATGCATCTGGCGGGCGGCCCCGGCGTGCGCGTGGATACCGCCGCATATCAGGGGTATACAATTCCGCCATATTATGATAGTATGATTGGGAAGATGATCGTGTACGGAGCCGACCGGGCACAGGCAACCGCGCGCATGAAGCGTGCGCTGGCCGAGACCCTGTTCGAAGGCATTCAGACCACGATTGATTACCAAATGCACATTCTGTCGTCCGAACGGTTTGCGCAGGGTGCATTCCATACCAATTCGATTGAAAACGGCGACTTTGATGAAGAATAAGGGGGTGTCCGTGTGCTAATCGATTTGTTCCAGAAAACCCGTGACAGCTCCATGCGCATGAAGGGCGAAGCAGAGGCCGAACCCAAGCCGATGAAGGTCTGCAAGGGCTGCGGCACCGAACTGAAGGCACGTACCTTTGGCCGGAATCTGTATGTGTGCCCGGTATGCGGCCGTTACAGCCGCCTGCTCGCGCGCACGCGCATCCGCTTTACCGCGGATCCGGACAGCTTCCACGAGCTGTTTGGCGGGCTGAAAACGCTCAATCCGCTGGAGTTTGACGGCTACACCGAAAAAGTACGCGAGCTGGTGCAGAAAACCGGCATGAACGAAGCGGTCGTCACCGGCCTGTGCACCATTGGCGGCGTGCAGACCTGTCTCGGCGTGATGGACAGCCATTTCATGATGGCTTCCATGGGCAGCGTGGTCGGCGAAAAGCTGACGCGCCTGTTTGAGTATGCGACCGAGCATCGCCTGCCGGTTGTGCTGTTTACCTGCTCGGGCGGCGCGCGCATGCAGGAAGGCATGTTTTCGCTTTTGCAGATGGCCAAGGTTTCAGGTGCGGTGCGCCGTCACTCGGACGCCGGACTGCTCTATATCACCGTGCTGACCGACCCGACCACGGGCGGCGTCACCGCGAGCTATGCCTCGCTGGGCGACATCATTCTGGCTGAGCCGCATGCGACTGTCGGCTTTGCCGGCCGCCGTGTCATCGAAGGCACGATTGGCGAAAAGCTGCCGGATGATTTTCAGACCGCAGAGTTCTTGCGCGACCATGGCTTTTGTGATAAGATAGTTCCGCGGAACCAGATGAAGCAGACGCTTACCAAGCTGCTGCAGATGCATCAGCCCGTCCAGAAGAAACCCCAGAAAAGGCAGGTGAGCGCACGTGGCTGAGTCGGTTCGTGAAAAAATGCAGATCATTCATGATCCCAAGCGTCCGACCGTGGACGATTACGTTGCGGCGCTTTTTGAGGACTTCATTGAGCTGCACGGCGACCGTGCTTATGCAGAAGATTCCGCGATCTGCGCAGGAATCGGTCTGTTTGGCGGTCAGCCGGTGACGGTGATTGGTCATCGCAAGGGCAATACGACGGAGACGAATATTGCGGCGAATTTCGGCATGCCTCATCCGGAGGGTTATCGCAAGGCACTGCGTCTGGCACATCAGGCTGAGAAATTTGGCCGACCGGTTATCTGTCTGGTCGATACTCCGGGCGCGTTTTGCGGCGTAGGCGCCGAAGAACGCGGACAGGGTGAGGCGATTGCCCGCTGCCTGTATGAGTTCATGGCGCTGCGCACGCCGGTGATGAGCATTGTCACGGGCGAAGGCGGCTCGGGCGGTGCGCTTGCGCTTGCGGTTGCGGACCGTGTGCTGATGCTGGAAAATGCGCTGTATTCGGTCATTTCGCCGCGCGGGTGCGCTTCTATCCTGTGGAAGGATGCAAGCCGGGAGATTGAAGCGGCTGAGTGCCTCAAAATCACGGCGCAGGATCTGTATGGCTTCGGCATGGTCGAAGGTATCATTCCGGAGTCCCCGTCCATCATGAAAAATATAAAAAAGGCGATTGCATCGACGCTGCGTGAGCTGTGCGCCGAGGCCGAGCAGGATATGGACGACCTGCTGCAGAAACGGTATGAAAAATTCCGTAAAATCGGAGTTTTCCAGGAAATAAATCAACTTTAAAATGTAAGGAGAGCTAAACCAATGTTTGAGAAAATCTGTGAGCTGCTGGCCGACAAGTTCGACGCTGACGCTTCCTCCATGACCATGGAGACCTCCATCAAGGACGATCTGAACGCCGATTCTCTGGACGTTGTAGAACTGATGATGGATCTCGAGGAGCAGTTCGGCATCACGATTTCCGATGAGGAAGCTATGAAGCTGTCCACCATCGGTGACATCGTTAAGTACATCGACGATCATCAATAAGCATCGGAATCCTTCCAAAACGGCTGCGTTTGCAGCCGTTTTTTTCTTTTGAAGACAGAAAAAGACGAATCGGCTTGTTTTTTGGCGCGGGGCATGGTATTATATATAAAATACATTTGCAAAAGGTGGTGCGCGCATTGAAAGCATCTGAAAAACTTTCGGCGTCCGAGGTGCGCCGGATCAACCGAAATCGCGTATATATGTATCTGTATTCGCAGGAGCTGCCCAAAACCAAGCGCGATATTGAGCAGAACCTGCATGTAAGCATGCCGACTGTCACCCAGAACCTCAAGGAGCTTCTGGAAAAAGAGCTGATCGCTTATGTCGGCACCGAGGAATCGACCGGCGGCCGCAAGGCACGGCAAATTGCCATCAATCCGCTTGCGCGGTTTGCAGTGGGCATCGAAATTTCCCCCAAACATATCCGCTATGTAGCGGTGGACCTTTGTGCACAGGAAATCGCGTATTCCCAAATTGCCGAGCAATTCCGTGCGGAGGAAGCTTTTTTTGCGCTGTTGGCCAAAAAACTGGAGGAATTCCTGGACGAGTTTGCGCTCGACCGGGCCAAACTGCTCGGCATCGGTATCACAGTACCCGGCATTGTTGATCGGGATGGCGGCGTTGTGACGATTGCGCCCGTGCTGGGCGTGCGCAAGCTGATGCTCCGCCAGATCACCGAAAAAATTCCATATCCGGCTTTTGTACAGAACGATGCTTCGGCGGGCGGTATGGCCGAGTGGTGGCACAGCCGCACCGAGGGCAGTATGGCATATCTGTTCCTTGGAAAGGGCGTGGGCGGCTCGATTTTTCTGGAAGGAAAGCTGTACAATGGCGAGCATGGCCGCAGCGCCGAATTCGGTCACACCTGCATCGTGCCGGGCGGCAAACCGTGCAACTGCGGCAAGCGTGGCTGTCTGGAGGCATATTGCTCGATTGCACGTCTGACCGACGATCTGGGCAAGAGCAGCGAGGAATTTTTTGCGATGCTGGATGCCGGGGATACAGAATGTGAGCGCATCTGGAAGGAATATCTTGACTATCTGGCGCTGGGTATTCACAATATCGATATGGCGTTTGATTGCAAGGTCATGCTGGGCGGCGTGATTTCTCCGTATCTTGTGGAATATCTCCCTGCGCTTGAACTGCGTTTGCAGCGACTCAGCGCGTTTGAGCAGGAGCCGGGCTTCCTGCACATCGGTGCATGCGGCAGCAAGGCCAACTGTATCGGCGTAGCGCTCTATTTTATCAAACAGTTTATTGAACAAGTCTGAATTGGACGGCGTGGCTTATGCCACGCCGTTTTTGCAGAAGGAAACGACAAAATAGGCGCGAAAGCTTGTGAAGAAAAAGAGGATATGATATAATTAGTTTGTCAAATCAATTATTGAAAGAGGTGATGGATGTGTCCGATTATGATACGATTAATACTTTTCTGGTGGATATCTGGGGACGAATCAACAAAATTGAAGAGCGTTCCCTGACAGCCGGCCTTGGGTC
>JBJDZO010000296.1:0-8008 GCA_051868095.1 Butyricicoccus sp.
TGAATCGGACAAAAATGAGGTCAATCTGCCCATGACTGTGCTTGTCAACGCCGATTCGATCAGTGCGGCTGAATTTTTCGCGGCTGCGCTGCAAGAATACGGCAAAGCGGTTGTCGTCGGTGAACAGACCATTGGCAAGGGCTATTCCCAGCAGAATTATGAGCTGAGTGACGGCTCGGCGCTGCATTTGTCCGATCAGGAATATTTTACGCCGAATGGGAAAACCCTGATCGGGACAGGCATTGTGCCCGATGTGGAAAGCAGCCCGGCGGAAGGCTTTGACCTGTACTTTACGGCGGCGGAGGAGGACGTGCAGCTCATGGCTGCGCTCGCCGCGCTGGGTACATAATGCCCGCATGCGGCACGGAAATTGTAAAAGTTCCGAAAACGCCGCTTGACATTGGGCATTGCACTCCATATAATAAGGTAATGTATCGTAATGATGTAAATTTTATATTTCATGATAAAGAGGGTATTGCAGATGGCTAAGGAAATCAAACTGTCCCAGGAGAGTCTGGACAATTACAAGGAAGAACTCGAATACCTGAAAACTACCCGTGCTGATGAGGTAGCCGAACAGCTGAAGGAAGCGCGCTCCTTCGGTGACCTGTCCGAGAACGCCGAGTACGACGAGGCCAAGAACGAACAGGGCAAGCTGTATTCCCGCATTGCGGAGCTGGAAGAAATCATCAAGAATGCCGTAGTCGTCACCGGCGACACCTATGCGGCGGATGAGGTTTCCCCGGGCTGCCACTTCACGGTAGAGGATCTGGAGTTCGGCGATCAGGAGGAGTACCATTTCGTCGGTTCGCAGGAAGCCAATCCGATGGAAGGCATGATCTCGGATGAGTCCCCGTTCGGCAAGGCAGTGCTCGGCCATAAGGTCGGCGAGATTGTCGAGGTCGAGGCTCCGGTCGGCGTGGTTAAGTACAAGATTATCGATCTCAAGAAGTAAAATATAGAAAAGGTGAAAGAAAGCATGGCAAACGAGCAGAAGGCCCCGCAGGCTGACGAGGCGCAGGCCGAACTGAATGAACTGCTGCGTATCCGCCGCGACAAGCTGGCAGAGCTGCAGGCAGCGGGAAACGATCCCTTCCAGCAGGTGCGCTTCGACCGCACCCACCACACCACCGATATCAAGGACAACTTTGACGCCATGGAGGGCAAAACCGTCCGTCTGGCCGGCCGTATGATGTCCAAGCGCATCATGGGCAAGGCGTCCTTCTCCGATCTGAGCGACCGGTATGGCCGGATTCAGATGTATGTTAAGCGCGACAACCTCGGCGACGAGGAATACAAGGCCTTCAAGAAGCTGGACATTGGCGACCTCGTCGGCATCGAGGGCGAGGTATTCCGCACCCAGAAGGGCGAAATCTCGATCATGGTCAAGACCCTGATCCTGCTGTCCAAGAACCTGATCCCGCTGCCCGAAAAGTGGCACGGTCTCAAGGATACCGACATGCGCTACCGTCAGCGTTATGTCGATCTCATCATCAACCCCGAGGTACGCGATGTGTTTGAGAAGCGTTCGGCCATCGTGCGCGAGATCCGCAACTTTATGGATTCCCGCGGCTTCATGGAGGTTGAAACCCCCTGCCTGAACACCATCCCGGGCGGCGCGGCAGCCCGTCCGTTCATCACCCATCACAATGCGCTCGACATCGATATGTACATGCGCATTGCGACCGAGCTGCACCTCAAGCGCCTGATTGTCGGCGGTCTGGAGCAGGTGTATGAAATTGGCCGCATCTTCCGCAACGAGGGCATGGACACCCGCCACAATCCGGAGTTTACCACCATCGAGCTGTATCAGGCATACACCGACTTCCACGGCATGATGGACATCACCGAGGATATGGTTGTGCATGTCTGCGAGAAGGTGCTCGGCACCACCAAGGTCACCTATCAGGGCACCGAACTGGACTTCTCCAAGGGCTGGAAGCGTATGACCATGGCCGACGCGGTCAAGGAATACTCCGGTCTGGACTTCATGAATATGAGCCCCGAGGAGGCGCTCGAAGCCGTCAAGGCCAAGGGCCTGACCCCGGAAAAGGGCAAGGAAAGCTGGGGCGATCTGCTCGCGTTCTGCTATGAGGAGTTCGTTGAGGAGAACCTCATGCAGCCGACCTTCATCACCGATTACCCGGTAGAGGTTTCGCCGCTGGCCAAGCGCAAGCCGTCGGATCCGCGTCTGACCGAGCGCTTTGAGTGCTTTGTTTACGGCCGCGAGCTGTGCAACGCATTCTCTGAGCTGAACGACCCGATCGACCAGAAGCAGCGCTTTGAGCGTCAGGTGGAGCTGCGCAACGCGGGCGACGACGAGGCGAGCATGATGGACAGCGATTTCGTCTGCGCACTCGAATACGGCATGCCGCCTACGGGCGGTATGGGCATGGGCATCGACCGTCTGGTCATGTTCCTGACCGATTCGGCGTCCATCCGCGACGTACTGCTGTTCCCGACCATGAAGCCGCTCGACTGATTGGAATACAAAGCCTGAATGCCCCGCGCATTCAGGCTTTCGGCATATTGCCTTGGATTGGAGAGGAGAGGGACCGTTGACGACCGTGATTGAAAGCAGGCACAACACTACGCTGCGCCATCTGGCACGGCTGGCGCGCGAGAAAAAATACCGGCAGGGCGCTGGAGAAATGGTGTGCGAGGGTGCGAAAATGCTCAGCGAAGCACTTTCCTCCGGCATTCCGGTCAAAACCGTGCTGCTGCGCGCCGGAGACACGCCGGACAGCGGCCTGATCGCCCGGGCCGAAGCGCAGGGCGCACGGCTGTTTGAGGCGGAGGCGCAGCTTTTCGCGCAGGCAAGCGATGTAGAGACCCCGCAGGGCGTGATTTTCTCGTGTGTGCCGCCCAAACGACAGGCTGATGACCTCCCGGATTCGCTTTCGGGCGCGGTGCTGCTGGACGGCGTGCAGGACCCCGGCAACCTTGGCACCATTCTGCGCACCGCGGACGCGTTCGCGCTGGACGCGGTCATCCTATGCGAGGGCTGCACCGACCCGACCGCACCGAAGGTCGTGCGCGCGACCATGGGCGCGGCGTTCCGTCAGCCGGTCTACCGCATGCCGCTGGCCCAAGCGGTCGCGGCACTGAAAACGCGCGGGCTGCCGGTGTATGCGGCTGCGCTGGAGCCGGACAGTGTCCCGGCCACCACGCTCGACCTGCACGGCACGGGCGTCATCATCGGCAACGAGGGCAACGGTGTCACCCGGCAGGCGCTCGAACTGAGCGACAAAAAAGTGATTATTCCCATGGCCGGGCGCGCGGAATCGCTCAACGCGAGCGTCGCGGCCGCCATCCTCATCTGGGAGATGACCCGATGAGCGGCCGGGAATATTGGCTGTGGCTGGCAGCCAAGGAAGAACTGACCGCGCTTGTGAAGCACCAGCTTCTGAGCCGCATCGGTACACCCGAGCATCTGTATGCGATGAGCCGCGCCGAACTCATTGCCTCGACCGGTCTCAACAAACGGCAGGTGGATGCGCTCAGCGACAAGAGCATGGAGCGGGCGCGGGCGATTGCCTACGACTGCGAAAAATTGCATATTTCCATCGTGACGTTTGAGGACGCGGGCTATCCGGCCATTCTGCGCCGCATTTCCGACCCGCCGCTCGTGCTGTACGTCAAAGGCACGCTGCCCGATCTCGAGCAGGCGCCCGGCGTGGGCATCGTCGGCACCCGCAAGGCGACACCCTATGGCCTGAAGGCTGCGGAGACCTTCGGGCAGGGACTGGCTGCCGCCGGCTTCACGGTGGTCTCCGGCATGGCGCTTGGCGTGGACGGCGCGGCCGCCCGGGGCGCTCTTAAGGCAGGCGGCAAAACCATTGCCGTGCTCGCAGGCGGGCTGAATATCTGCTATCCGCCCGAGCATAATTTCCTGATGGGGGACATTCAGCTGGCGGGCGCGGTGATCAGCGAAAACCCGCCCGGCACCCGCCACGATGGATTCCGGTTTCCCATCCGCAACCGCATCATCAGCGGACTGTCCCGCGGCGTGCTGATTGTCGAAGCGCCCGTGCGTTCAGGGGCACTCATCACCGCGCATCTGGCGCTCGATCAGGGGCGTGAGGTGTTCGCGGTGCCCGGCAATATCGATGCGCCGAATTCGGACGGCTGCAACCGGCTCATCCGGGACGGCGAAGCCGCGCTCGTCACCTGTCCGCGCGATATCATCCGCGAACTGGGCGGCCCGCTGCGGCAGCCATCCAAACCGCTGCCGGCACGCCCGCGGGATGTCGGACGAGGTGCGCCCGTAAGCCTGTGGGATAAGATTTTGCAGCAGAGCGAAGGGACGGAGACATCCGAATCCGCGAAATCAGAGCAATCAGAAGAAGAAAAAGCCATCCCCGACACGCTGACCGATGAGCAGCGTCAGATTGTGCAGGCCGTGCTGGACGGCGCGGATACGCCCGAGGCCATCCTTGAACGCACCGACCTGCCTGCCGCGCGCGTCATGACCGCGCTGACCATGTTGGAGCTGGACGGTGTCCTGATACGGGAGAGCGGCCGCATTGTGGCCAAAGCATAGCACACAGCACCGGCACCCGGCCGGTTTTCAGATAGAGCCAAATGGAGGAACAAACATGTCAAAACTGGTAATCGTGGAGTCCCCGGCCAAGGCCAAGACGATCGGGAAGTATCTCGGTCCGGATTATGTGGTCAAGGCATCTATGGGGCATCTGCGCGACCTGCCGAAAAAGAAAATGAGCATCGACTTTGACAATGATTTTGCCCCGGAATATGTCCCGATTGAAGGCAAGGACAAGATCATCAGCGAGCTCCGCAAAGCCGCTAAGGAAAGCGACTTCGTCTATCTCGCAACCGACCCGGACCGCGAGGGGGAAGCGATTTCCTGGCATTTGAAAGAACTGTTAAAACTCAAGGAAGGCGAATACAAGCGCGTCACCTTCAATGAGATCACCAAGAACGCGGTGCGCTACGGCATTGAGCACCCGCGTGATATTGACGCCGATCTGGTGGACGCGCAGCAGGCACGCCGCATTCTGGACCGCATTGTGGGCTACAAGCTGTCGCCCTTCCTGTGGAAAAAGGTCAAGCGCGGCCTGAGTGCCGGTCGTGTGCAGAGCGTGGCCACCCGGCTGGTCGTGGACCGCGAGAACGAGATCCGCGCCTTCCAGCCCGAGGAATACTGGCAGATTGATGTGCAGCTCCAGACCGCACTGGGCGGCAAGTTCGGCGCGCGCTATTACAGCGACGCTGCGGGCAACCGTGACCTGCCGAACGAGGAGAGCGCACAGACGGTTGTAAACGCCGTCACCGGAAAGCCGTTCACGGTCGGCACGGTCAAGAAGGGCAAGAAGAAAAAGTCCGCGCCCGCGCCGTTCACCACCTCGACCCTTCAGCAGGAGGCGTCCCGCAAGCTGAATATGACGCCCCGCCGCACCATGAGCGTGGCGCAGGAGCTGTACGAAGGCATTGAGATTGAGGGCCTCGGCCTGACCGGTCTCATCACGTATATGCGTACCGACTCGCTGCGTCTGTCCGATGAAGCCACCGCCGCGGCTGCGCAGTTCATCAAGAGCCGCTACGGCGATGCGTATTATCCGGGCAAGCCGCGCGTTTTCAAGACCAAGGGCGCGGCACAGGACGCGCACGAAGCCATCCGCCCGTCCGATGTGACGCTGGAACCCGATCAGATTCGCTCCAGTCTCAGCCCGGATCAGTATAAGCTGTACCGTCTGATCTGGCTGCGCTTCGTGGCCTGCCAGATGGCGGACGCGATTCTGGACACGATTTCGGCCGATATCCTGAGCGAGGGCTATATCTTCCGCGCATCCGGTCATACGGTCGCATTCTCGGGCTTTACGGCAGTCTATGAAGAATCGACCGACGACGAAAAGCAGGGGGAGGCGGGCAAACCGCTGCCGCCTTTTGACGAGGGCGATCCGCTGACCGCGCTCGCCATCGAGCCGAGCCAGCACTTTACTCAGCCGCCCGCACGCTACACCGAGGCATCGCTCATCCGTGCGATGGAGGAACGCGGCATTGGCCGTCCGTCCACCTACGCGCCCACCATTTCCACCATCGAAACCCGCAACTATGTCACCAAAGAGAGCCGCAGCCTGCGCCCGACCCCGCTCGGTGAAGGCGTCACCGGTCTGCTGGTCGATAAGTTCGAGTCGGTGGCCGACTATGAGTTCACCGCCAACATGGAAAACGAACTCGACCTTGTCGAAGCCGGCAAGGAGAATTATGTTGATCTGCTGCGCGGCTTTTATGGCGGCTTTGAGAACGCGCTCGAGAAGGCCGAAACCGATATGGAGGGTCAGCGCATCAAGATCAAGGACGAGGAAACCGACATCGTTTGCGACAAGTGCGGACGCAACATGGTCATCAAAATTGGCCGGTTCGGCAAGTTCCTCGCGTGCCCGGGCTTCCCGGAATGCACCAACACCAAGGCCATCACCGAAGACACCGGCGCGGCCTGCCCGGTGTGCGGCATGAAGGTGGTCAAGAAGAAGTCGGCCCGCGGGTATGTCTACTATTCGTGCGACAAGTACCCCGAGTGCCAGTTTATCACGTGGGATAAGCCGCTTAAGACCAAGTGTCCGACCTGCGATTCGTCGCTGTTCCGCCACACCGACCGCGACTCCAAGGAAGTCACCGATGTATGTCTGCGTGAGGGCTGCGGCTACAAGGAACTGGTCAAGGAAGGTCTGCCGCCCGAGGAGGCCGAGAAGAACCGTCAGCGCCGGGAGGCACGTGCGGCCAAGGCAGCCGAGCGGGAGGCCGCCAAGGCAGCAAAGGCCGCGGAGGAAGCGGCTGCCGCCGAAGCGGGCGAGGAAAAGCCGAAGAAGGTCACCAAAAAGACCACGGCAAAGAAAACGACGGCCAAAAAGACCACGACGAAGAAAACTACCACGGCGAAGAAGTCCACCACAGCAAAAAAGACGACCGCAAAGAAAACCACCACAAAAAAGACCACCACGGCCAAAAAGGCAAGCACCAAGAAAGCTGCCGCTGAGCCGGTGAACGAAAGCGAGGGCGCCGATGCAGAATAAAGTAACCGTCATCGGTGCAGGCTTGGCCGGCTGCGAAGCGGCCTGGCAGCTTGCGGAACGCGGCATCCCGGTGGTTCTGCACGAGATGAAGCCGGAAAAGAAATCGCCCGCCCACCACGCGGACGACTTCGCGGAGCTGGTTTGTTCAAATTCGCTGCGCTCAAACGAACTGACCAACGCTGCCGGTCTGCTTAAAGAAGAACTGCGCCGTCTGGGCGGACTGGTCATCCAGTGCGCGGACGCGCATCAGGTCGAAGCGGGCGGCGCGCTTGCGGTAGACCGCGAAGCGTTCGCAAAGGCGGTCACCGAAAAAATCAAGAGCCATCCGCTGATTGAGATGGTGTACGGCGAAGTGACCGAGCTGCCCGCAGAAGGGCATGTGATCGCAGCCACCGGCCCGCTGACTTCGGATGCGCTGTTTGACGCGATTCATGCCAAGGTCGGCGGGGATTTCCTGCACTTTTTCGATGCCGCGGCTCCGATTGTCACGTTCGAATCCATCGACATGGAGCATGCCTATTTCGCGTCGCGCTACGACAAGGGCACACCCGACTATATCAACTGCCCGCTCTCACGCGAGGAGTTTGACCCGTTTTGGGAGGCACTCACCACGGCGGAAGAGGCTGAGGTACACGGCTTCGAGGACAAGTTGGTGTTCGAGGGCTGCATGCCGATTGAAGTCAACGCCCGCCGCGGGCATGATACGCTGCTGTTCGGCATTCTGAAGCCCATCGGCCTGCCGGACCCCAAAACCGGCCGCGACCCCTACGCGGTTTTGCAGCTCCGCCGCGACAACGCACAAGGCACACTGTATAATCTGGTCGGCTGCCAGACCCATCTCAAGTGGGGCGAGCAGAAGCGTATTTTCTCCATGATTCCGGCGCTTAAAAATGCCGAATACGTGCGTTACGGCGTCATGCACCGCAATACCTTCCTCGATTCGCCGCGTCTGCTCGATCATAATTTTGCGC
>JBJDZO010000297.1:0-1816 GCA_051868095.1 Butyricicoccus sp.
GTTACTGGCGGCATGAAGTCGGACTTCAGCTGGAAGAGCTCTGCGGAAAAATATTTGGAAGTTTACCGCTCGGTATAAAGCGGAACGAAAATGCGTGCGCGGCAGAAAAATTTTTTCTGTCGCGCACTTGCGACCCTTGGAGATTTGCCCGACGTGAGGGCAGGCTTGGAGATTGGAGAGTACATGGCTACATACAGCAAAAACGGAGTGAAAAAAGAGATCATCGGTAAACTGCGCCGGCATTTCAGCCGCGAAGTAGCGGAGGCCAGCCGGGAGCAGATTTATCAGGCGTGCGCGCTCGTCATTCGGGACGCGCTCACCGACCGCATGATTGAGACGCAGAACGAAATCCGCGAGAAGGGCGAACGGCAGGTGCATTACCTGTGCATGGAATTCCTCATCGGACGTTCGCTGCGCAACAATGCGTTTAATCTGGGGATGCAGGAAGCGCTGGAAGGAGCGCTCGAAGATCTGGGGTATGAAAGCAGTGACATTTTGGAGGTAGAGGAAGACCCGGGACTGGGCAACGGCGGACTGGGGCGTCTGGCGGCGTGCTACATGGACGGTATGGCGACCATCGGCGTGCGCGGCAACGGCTATTCCATTCGCTATGAGAACGGCATTTTCCGACAGAAGATTGAGAACGGCGCGCAGGCGGAAATGCCGGACACATGGCTGGAAACCGGCGCGGTGTGGCAGATCCCGGCCATGGACGATGCGCGCGAGGTGCGCATTGGCGGCGCGGTAAACACACGCTGGGAAAACGGCCGTCTGATCGTTCGGCATACCGAGTATACGCCCGTGATTGCCGTACCGTATGACATGCCGATTTCGGGATACAATACCGACAATGTTTCCCGTCTGCGCTTGTGGCAGGCCAAAAGCCCGATTGCACTCGACATGCAGGCGTTTTCGCAGGGCGATTATCTGAAGGCAGTCGAAAAGGTCGCGATGGCCGAATCGATTTCCAAGGTGCTGTATCCCGAGGACAACCATCTTGCCGGACAGTCGCTCCGCCTCAAGCAGCAGTATTTTCTGGTGTCCGCGACCATTCAGGACATCTGCGCCAAGCACAAGGCGCGCTATGGCACGCTGGAGAATTTCGCGGAAAAGAATGTGCTGCACATCAACGATACACATCCCGCGCTGGCGATTCCCGAGCTGATGCGTATTCTGATGGACGAGGAGGGCATGGGCTGGGATACTGCGTGGAACATTGTTTCGCAGTCGGTCGCCTATACCAACCATACCGTTATGCCTGAGGCGCTGGAATGCTGGCCGACCGATCTGGTGCAGGCGCATATGCCCCGCGTCATGATGATCCTGAACGAGATCAACGAGCGGTACTGCAAGGAGCTGTGGAACTACTTCCCCGGCGACTTTGACCGCATCTCCAAGCTGGCGATTGTCGCGGACGGACAGGTGCGTATGGCAAACCTTGCGATTGTCGGTTCGTTCTCGGTCAACGGCGTGTCGGCACTGCATTCGGAAATTCTCAAGGAGCGCGTGTTTGCCGATCAGTACCATATCTATCCGACCAAGTTCCGCAACGTCACAAATGGCATTGCACTGCGCCGCTGGCTGTGCGAGGCCAATCCCGAGCTGACCGAGCTGATCGCCTCCAAGATTGGCACCGGCTTTATCAGCCATCCGTCTGAGCTGCAGGTATTGCGCAATTTTGGAGATGACACCGCGCTGCTGCGTGATCTGGCGACGGTCAAACGCCACAATAAGGAGCGTCTGGCGGCGTACATCCGTGAGCACAATGGCATTGAGGTCAATCTGGACTCCATTTTTGATGTGCAGGTCAAGCGCC
>JBJDZO010000298.1:0-1816 GCA_051868095.1 Butyricicoccus sp.
TATACTATAACACAATCTCCCGCCGATGGAAAGAAAAAAACGCAGGAAAATCCTGTCTTTTGCTTCGAATTCTGTGAATACAAATCGGAGAGGCAAACGCCTCTCCGATTTTCGGTTATGTAGTTTATTTGTCCTGATTCGGCCGAACCTGAAGCTGAATAAAGCCTTCCCTGAATTTCTGGACAAACAGCTTGGCCAGTGTGGGATCGAACTGCTTGCCGGCATTCACTTCCAGATCCTGCAGAGCGCTTTCCACGTCCCGCCCGTCCTGATAGCAGCGGCGGCCGGTCATAGCGTCAAAGCAGTCGGCGACGCAGAGGATACGTCCGCTCAGCGGGATGTCCTCTCCGCCGATGCGGCGCGGATAGCCCTTGCCGTCCCAACGCTCATGGTGGCTGATGACAGCCGGAATCAGATAGTCCAGATTGGGCAGGTGACGGATGATGGCGACAGCATTTTCCGGATGCTTCTTGATGATCTCGTACTCCTCGTTGGTGAGGCGCGTGGGCTTATTCAGAATGCTTTCCGGAATGCCGATCTTGCCGATGTCATGCAGCAGTGCGGCCTGACGAATGATCTCTACGGTTTCCTTGTTCAGGCCGAGCGCTGTGGCCAGCTGAACCGAATAGTACGCGACATTGTTGGAATGTGTGAATGTGTAATGGTCCTTTGTGTCGATGGTTGTGGTCAGCGCGTACAGAGTCTGCGCAAATTCGGAATATGCCTCTTCGTGGTTTTTCTGGGGTACGGTCAGATCTGCACCCAAATTATCCGGATCGACAGAGTAGACTTTTACGCCGTTCTTTCCGGCCTTTTTCACCTGATAGACCGTCATGTCGACATTATCCAGCAGCTGCTTGGCAGTGGTGGCGCCAAACGGAATACTGCAGATTCCGATGCTGCAGGTCAGGATGGACATACTGCCCATGTGAGCCGAGGGCTCTTCGACACGGTTCATATTATAGATCTGGAGTCGAAGACTTTCGGCAAGACGGAACGCGGAAGACGGCTCGCGTCCGGGCATCAGCAGGGCAAATTCTTTTCCGCTGTAACGGGCGACGATCGTATTTTCGCCGGCATTCCGGGAGAGAATGTTGGCTACTCTGCGAAGGGCCTGATCGCCTTCTGCGGCGCCGTAAAGCTGGTTATACAGCTTGAAATCATCGAGATTGATGATGGCCAGCGTGAGAATACCGTAAGGATCGTTCTCAATGCACTGATTCAGTTCTTCCATGAAATACTTGCGATTCAGAAGTCCTGTCAGGTCATCCGTACGTGCGTCATGGCAGGCCTTTTCATACATACGGCTGTTCTTGATGGCGATGCTTGCAACGGTATTGGCAGAGGAGATGAAGTTCAAATCCTCGCTGTGCAGGCTGCGGATGGAATCCTTGCAGGCCAGAAGCACGACACCGATCAATTCACCTGCGTCGAGCAGCGGGAAAATGTAATCGGTATTCATTTCATAGAAACGTTTTTTCTCGCTCTCCCACATGGATTTATATTCGAGGGAGTAGCGGAAATCACTGATTCTTCCGCCGTCCGGATGAGAAACGCACCACTGCACGGCGGGGTTGTCTTTTGTGAAGATCAGCTGCCCGATGGTCAGGGCGCTGGTATCAGCGGAGATGCGGAAGTCACCTTTGTTATCCGCCACGGCGATCGTGATGGCGGTGATACCGGAGAATCCGGTGCGCAGCAGATTGCAAAGCTGCTGACAGATCACATCGACATGAAGACTGCGGGAAACTTCGACATTAAAGGCTTTTAACGCAACGCTCCGGTCGCGTTCATCCGCGAGGAACAGGAACTCGCT
>JBJDZO010000299.1:0-1814 GCA_051868095.1 Butyricicoccus sp.
TGGGCGACGATGCGCTGGTCTTTGTGGAGTCGAACAGCACGCGGCGATGGGATGGCCTGACGCTGTCCGTCACCGGCGTGAACCCCTTGGAGGAAGGTCAATGAGGACAGAAACTGAAATCAGCTATGAGATGGTTGACGCAACCGCTGCTGAAGACGGTATGTTATCCGTAACGGACAAGCAGCCTTGGGCAGACCTTGACGAGCTGCACGACCACACCGACGGGCGCACGACGGCAGGGAAATGGGCGACCTGCGAGCCGGATGAGTTTATCCTCGATGGCACATTTGAGTTGCTGCCTGATGACCCATCCACCGTGGACACCGGCCTGTGGTCGCAGGTGCAGAGCGGCGAGGACGGACAATTTGCCGAACCGCCGATATTGACCGTCACGTTTTCGCAGCCACATACCTCGTTGGGTGTGACACTGACGTTTTCTGAGCCGACAGACGACTGGTGCAGCGAGCTGACCATGCGCTGGTATGACGCGGATGGCGCTTTGCTGGCAGAGCAGGACTTCGCGCCGGACAAGGCGGTGTATTTCTGCGACAGGCTTGTGCAGGACTACTATAAAATCATGATTATTTTCCGCGCGACGAACAAGCCATATCGGTTCTTAAAACTATTTCGGGTTGATTATGGTTTGGTTGAGAATCTGACCGACAGCCGGATTACCGAAGCATCGCTGCTGGAAGAGGCCGACCCGATCAGCGCAACGGTCAGCGTGAACACGTTCCGGTTCGGATTCCACGCGGACCGGCGTTTTGATCTGCTTGGCCTGACCGGCACCTATGCGGTATTCCAGCAACAGCAGATTGTGCGAGTCCGGCAAAAGGTTGACGGCGTGCGTCGCAACATGGGGGTATTTTTTACTGACACGCCATCGGTAGAAGATCAGCGCGTCGTGACAATCGACTGTATTGATTATGTAGGCCTAATAGATCAGACCGAGTATATGGGCGGCATGTGGCTGGATGGGATCACAGCCGGCGAACTGCTGGCGGATATTATGCAGTCGGCCGGTATTGAGGACTACGAGATTGACGCAGAACTTGCGGCCGTCACGGTAAAAGGTTATCTGCCGATCGACACCCACCGTGAAGCCCTGAGGCAGCTCGCGTTTGCTATCGGCGCAATGGTAACCTGCGCGCGGGGAGATAAGCTGCGCGTCATTCGGGCGCCTGCTGCGGCATCATCGACGATTCAGCCGCGCGACAAGGTGACAGGCCACTATCAGGAACAGCGGGAATATGTGTCAGGCGTGGAGATCTATGTGCATGCTTATGCACTCGGGCAGAATTCCACCGAGCTGTTCAGCGGAGACTGTCAGGTTGGCGAACAGCTGGTGAAGTTCAGCAGCCCAGCCACAGAGCTGTACTGCTCTGGCGCGACAATTGTTGAGAGTGGTATTAATTATGCCCGGCTGAACGTTGCGACAACGCGTACGGTTACGCTCACCGGTACTACTTATGAAGACCAGATCAGTCTTGGCGGCAGCGTGTATGCGGTACGCATGCCGGCCGGCGCGCGGGCGAACGTCAAGACCTTCGAGGACTGCACGCTGACCGCAGACCCGCAGACAGTGGCGCAGAAAATCTACGAATACTATCAGCGACGCGTTGAGGATACCGGAGACCTGTTCCCGGTGGCCACAGCTGCGGGCGAGATGGCAGCCTTACAGACCACAGGCGGCCGAACACTGACAGGTATTGTCGAGAGCATGGACATTGATTTGTACGGTGGCGGAATTGCAAAGGCGGTGATTGTCGGTGGATGATTTGATTTTTGACCGCTCAGGACCGATAGGGCAGAAT
>JBJDZO010000300.1:0-1793 GCA_051868095.1 Butyricicoccus sp.
AGGGCCTCCCTCGCGGGAAGCCCTCTCGCGTGAAACGAATTTACGCCGTCTTGTTGTTCTCTACGCAGATTTCGCTGTATTCCTCAATCCACTGATCGATCAGACCTTCATCCTGACATTCCTTGATGACTTCGTTGATCACTTCGAGGAAATCTTCATTGCCCTTGGGGACAGCGATTGCGGTATTCTTGTACAGGCGCTCCTCCGGGAAGGTCGCGTCACACAGAACCAGATCGGGGTTGGCCACGATGTACTGCTGTGCAACGGTGGACTCAATGACAACCGCATCCGCCTTGCCCGAGGTCAGCTCAAGCACGCAGACCGGGATTTTCTCCAGAGAGTTGATGGTCGAGTTGGTCAGCAGGTCCTGTGCAATCTTTTCCTGCGTGGTGGTCTTCTGTACGGCGATGGTCTTGCCGTCAAAGTCGCTCAGTTCTTTGTACTGCTCTGCGTCCTCCTTGCGCACCAGAATGCGCTGTTCGGCCTTCAGGTATACGTCAGAGAAGTCCATGGTTTCCTTGCGTTCATCAGTTGGGGACATGCCTGCGATTACGATATCCACCTGATCGGCGGCAACTGCGGCCAGCGTGGCAGTAAAGGTGGTGTCCTGAATCTCCAGATCTACGCCCAGCTTTTCAGCAATCTTCTGGCCGAGTGCCATATCCACACCGATTACGTCCTGATTGGGGCTCGAAATATCAATGAACTCATACGGCGCGTAGCCGGAAGCCGTACCGAGCACCAGTTTTCCATTTTCCTGAATACGGGTCATTACCGGGCCGGCTTCGCTGTCCTGTGCAGACGATTCAGCCGCGGACGAACCAGCAGCCGATGTGCTGTCGGAAGAGCTGCCGCAGGCGGTCAGCGATGCGGCCATTGCACCGGCCATCAGCATAGCGAGCAGACGTTTTACAGAGTTTTTCATTGTGATTTCCTCCTTTGATGAAACAGGGATTTCTATCAATAATTGTATTATTGAACGATTGAAGATTCAGCGGTCGCTCTTTTTGTAGTGACGTTCGAGCGCACGCACACCGAGGCCGACCGTGAAGGTCATCACGAAATACAGCACTGCGATGACCAGCAGCGGCAGGAAAGGCCGGAAGCTCAGGCCGCTGACTGTGTTGTAGGTGAACATCAGCTCGCCCACGCCGATTACCATGACCTGCGAAGACGCTTTGATGAGGTTCGCAAATTCGTTGCCGAAGTTCGGCAGAATGTTTTTCACGGCCTGCGGCAGCACAATCCGAAGCATAGAGGTTGCCTGACCGAAGCCAAGGGAGCGGGCCGCTTCCATCTGGCCGGGATCGACCGATTGGATACCCGAGCGGATGATTTCGCAGATGTAACCGCCGGAGTTAATGGTTAGCGCCAGAATACCATACATCGCGCGTTCGCCTGCGTTGCCTAAAAAGGAGGGCACCGGCAGGGTCACGCCGAGCAGCGGCAGACCGTAATATACCATCATGATTTGCACGAGCACCGGCGTGCCGCGCACGAATTCAATCCAGACGTTGGCGATCCAGCGCAGCGGCGCGATACGGTTCATGCGCAGCCAGCACAGGCCGCCGCCGACCAGCACGCTCAGCACACCTGCAATGATCGAGAGCAGCAGCGTGTTTTTCACGCCGCCCAGAAACAGCGCCGAATACTTGCTCAAAAACCGCAGAATATCGGTAAGCCATGTGTTAAAATCCATTTGTATCCCCTCTGACTTTCGTATACTGTATACAATTGACCGGTCAAAGAATTTTGCCGAGGAAGCTGACCAGACGTTCGTTCTGCGGATGGTT
>JBJDZO010000301.1:0-1790 GCA_051868095.1 Butyricicoccus sp.
CCGGGCTGGACTGCTCGGGCTATGTAGGCTGGACGCTTTACAACACGCTGCACAGCGAGAGCGGCGGCGCGGGCTATGTCGGCGGCTCAACCGGCTTTGCCAAGCGGCTGGCTGATCTGGGCTATGGAAGCTGGACGCAGGATGTTCTCGCGTCCCCGATGAAGCCGGGCGATGTGATGAGCATCAACGGCCATGTCTGGATTTCGCTCGGAACCTGCGCGGACGGCAGCGTTGTCATCGCGCATTCCACGCCCAGCTACAGCCGCGCCGGACAGCCGGGCGGCGGCGTGCAGATCGGCGCAATCGGACCGGACGAGCAGTGCGAAGCGTATCAGCTTGCGGACCGCTATATGGCGCGGTATTATCCCGAATGGTACCGCCGCTACGCGGTGAGCCTGAAGGACCCGGGGACCTACTTCACCTTTACCGGCGAGAAGGCTGGCCGGTTCTCGTGGAATGTCACCGGCGCGGATGCTATGCTGACCGACCCGTCCAGCTATCAGCAGCGTACCCCGGCTGAGGTGCTCGCCGGGATTTTCGGCGCGTAATGAGCCGGTAAGGATGCAAAACACAGCGTCCGGCGCGCCGGAAAATGTATGGGTGTAAATTCACATCTTCGGGCGCCATCGCCGCCCCCATGTTGTTCGCGTCCTTCACGCCCATGTCCACCATCTGGCCGGGTGTCGCGTGCGTGATGACCAGTTCGCCCGGGCAGCGGTCGAGCACGACAGCGCCCGATGCGGTCGCCGTCCATTGAGCGGTGGGCGGCCGCTGGCCGCCGTAGGCGAGCGGGAAGCGGTATTGCCGTTCTGCCGAGCAGAAATGCGACGATGCCGCGGCCGCCAGCCGGTCGGCACAGCCGCCGTCGAGCAGACACGCGCCCATGAGCAGCCCTTCGGCCATGGTCGAGCACGCGCCGTACAGTCCGAGAAACGGAATGTTGGACTGCACCGAAGCGAACGCCGAGCCGATGCACTGGTTGAGCAGGTCACCCGCCAGAATCATTTGCAGATTGTCCATGCGGTAGCCCGCTTTTTTGACCGCGGTTTCGAGGGCCAGCTGCTGCATTTTGCTTTCGGCCAGCTCCCAGCTTTTCTGCCCGAAATGGGAATCACTGCTCACCACGTCAAAGGTGCCGGACAGCGGCCCGCTGTCCTCTTTTTTGCCGACCACCGAAGCATAGCCGCGGAGGGTCGGCGGATTGTCAAAGCGCAGGGTGCGCTGTCCGATGCGCTGCGCCATGGGATCATCCTCCTTCAAACGCTGTTTTGCAGGTAGCATGCGTGAAAATTCGCCGAATTATGCGGTGCCCCCAAAAAAAACGGCACCCGAAACCGGATACCGTGTTTTGTCATTGTCCGACCGAAAAGTTCCGCCGGGGTTTTTATTTTCCGGGCGCAAACAGCCGGGTGGGCTGGTCGGCGGGCCGGATGGGGTCTGTGCGCGGCGGACGCGGCTCGGGCAGGGGACAGGATGGCGTCGGATGCATAAAATCCCTCCTTTTTTATACTATGCCCGGTGTCCGGCTGTTTGATACCGGGTAAAAAGTGTGTTATAATAATAAAAAATACATGCGCGCCCGGGCGCGCTGCTGCCGGAGGGTATTATGATTCAACCGATTATGAAAGATGAGCAGTTTCTCTCACAAAAAGCCGAACCGGCTACGAAAGACGATTTACAGACCGCGGACGATCTGCTGGACACGCTGCGTGCCAATGCGGCAGGCTGTGTCGGTATGGCGGCCAATATGATCGGCGTGAACAAGCGTATCATCGCGTTTGACAACGAGG
>JBJDZO010000302.1:0-7842 GCA_051868095.1 Butyricicoccus sp.
GAAGTCCGGCTGCACGACAACTACAATCGCCGCCTGAAAAAATCGGCAAATTGGTTAAAACAGGTGACAGAGACTCGGGAAATTGTATAATAGAAGTAGGAGAAAGGGGTATACCACTATGACAGAAGAACGCCGTCCTTTTATGGACCGATTTGCTGAGGGCGCAGCCAAGCTCGGCAATCAGATTCACCTGAAAACCCTGCGCGACGCTTTCGCCACCATTATGCCGCTGTACATCCTCGCCGGTCTCGCGGTGCTGGTGAACAACGTTATTTTCGTCAAGCTGCTGTCGGGCGCGGCGCTCGAAGCCGCGAAATACTGGGGCACACTGATTATCAATGGCACGCTGAGCATCTCCGGCCTCATGATTGCGCCGACCATCGGCTTTTTCCTCAGCCGCAACCGCCGCTTCGGCAATCCGTTCGCGGCCGCAATGATTTCGCTCGCCAGCCTGATTGTCATGATGCCGCTGACCATTTCGGCCAAGCCGGTCGGCGCGGAGGACGCGGTGATGCTGGAAGGTCTGCTGAGCTTTGGCAACCTCGGCACAAACAGCATGTTCGCGGGCATTATTATCGGCCTGTTGTCCACCGAACTGTTCATCCGCATTTCGAACGTCAAGCGCCTGCAAATCAACCTCGGTGATTCGGTACCGCAGGCGGTCGGTGATTCGTTCAACGTCCTGATCCCGGTTATTCTGGTGCTCAGCTCGTTCGGCATTGTTTCGACCATCCTCGCGCAGGCTTTCCATACCGACCTGATTTCGCTGATTTCCACCATGATTCAGGCACCGCTTAAGAACATCGGCACCAGCCTTGCGGGCTGCCTGATTCTGTACACTCTCGGCAACCTGCTCTTTACGCAGGGCATTCACCAGTCGGTTATCTATTCGTCCATTCTTGAACCGCTGCTGATTGTCAACATGACCGAGAATATGGCGGCTTTCGCCGCGGGTGAACCCATCCCGAACATCATCAACGTTTCCATGGTTCCCGGCTTCGGCATGCTGGGCGGCTCGGGCAGCACCATCTGTCTGGTCATCGCAACGCTGCTGTTCAGTAAGTACAAGCCCAGCCGCGATATCGTGAAAATGGCATCTGTCCCCAGCCTGTTCAACATCAATGAGCCGATGATCTTCGGCTACCCGATTGTATTCAACTACGCGCTCGTCATCCCGTTTATCGCCGTACCTGCGCTCGGCATCACCATCGCGTACTTTGCAACCACCCTCGGTCTGATGAACCCCTGCGTCGTCCAGATCCCGTGGACCACGCCTCCGCTCATGAGCGGTTTCCTGGCCACCGGCGGCGACTGGCGCGCAATCATCGTACAAGCCATTATTATCGTCCTCGGCGTGCTGATTTACCTGCCGTTTATGAAGGCAAGTGAAAAGGTGCAGATGAAGATGATGGAAGCGGAAAATGAAGACTGACAATCAAGAAAAAATATAGGAGCAATTTATCATGAAAAAGATTCTGCTCGCCTGCAACGCCGGTATGTCCACCAGCATGCTTGTCCGTAAAATGCGCGCCGCTGCCGCAGAAATGGGCATTGAAGCCGATATCAACGCAGTATCCATCACCGAAGCGAACGACCGCATTGCAGATGTGGACGTTGTGCTCCTTGGGCCGCAGGTCAAGTTCCAGAAGGCTGCCGTAGAGAAAATCGCCGCGGGCCGCACGCCGGTCGATGTCATCGATATGCGCGATTATGGCACCATGAACGGCAAAAAGGTGCTCCAGTTCGCGCTCTCCAAGATCGAAGCGGGGGTGTAACCATGGATATGGAAAGCATCTGCTTTGAGATCATCACCTGTGTCGGCAGCGCAAAATCCTGCTTTGTCGAGTCGATTGGACTGGCCAAAGAAGGCAAATTCGAGGAAGCACGCGCCAAGATTGCCGAGGGTGACAGCTACTTTGTAGAAGGTCATCACGCGCACGCCGACCTGATTGCCAAGGAAGCGGACGGCCAGACGGTGCCGCTGTCCATGATCCTGATGCACGCCGAAGACCAACTGATGAGCGCCGAAACCGCGCGCATCTATGCACTCGAATTTATTGAGCTGTATGAAAGGCTGAGTGAACATGGAAGCCTTTGAGCACATTGTTTCCAGTCCAGAAGGCGTGCACGGCCGCACAGCCATCCGTCTGGTGGAGCGCGCGGAAGAACTGAACAGCCGCATCCTTGTGGAAAACGGAGCGCGCACTGCGCATGCCGACCGGCTGTTTGATCTGCTTGCGCTCGGCGCCAGACAGGGCGACCGGCTGCATATTACGGTCGAAGGCAAGACCGCACAGGCCGATGCGCTGCGCCTGAAAGAGTTTTTCAAAGCCTATATCTGAATCCCGCCCGGATGCGTCAGAGGGCCTCTCTCATCTCTCACTCTCCATCCTTTGACGCATCCGGCGGCCTCCCAAAATCTGCCCCTTTTCGCGGGGGGCAATTTTTTTGCACTTTTTTTGCGGATATTTTACAATTATTTGAAATTTTCCCCACGAAATGGAGGTTATTTTATGGCGATTCTCAAGCTTTCCCCCGCCTGCAAAAGCTATCTCTGGGGCGGCGACCGTCTGAAGAAAGAGTTCCACAAGGCGTTTTCCGGACCGGTGCTGGCCGAGACCTGGGAGCTGTCCTGTCATCCGGACGGCCCGAGCACCATCGCGGCAGGCCCGCACACCGGTGAGACACTGCGCGATTATCTGAACGAGGCCGGGCCGGATGCGCTCGGCACAAACTGCACCCGGTTCGAAGATTTCCCGATCCTCATCAAGCTGATTGACGCGCGCAAGGAATTGTCCGTGCAGGTGCATCCGAACAATGCCTACGCCAAAAAACATGAGCATCAGTACGGCAAAACCGAAATGTGGTATGTCATCGACTGCGAACCGGGCGCGTTTCTGTATTTCGGCCTCAAGCGGCCGGTATCGAAGGAAGAATTCCGCCGCCACATCGAAGACAATACCCTTGATCAGATTCTGAACGCCGTGCCGGTGCGCAAGGGCGACACCTTCTTTATCGCGGCAGGCACCATCCACGCAATCGGCAAAGGCATTGTCATCGCGGAAATTCAGCAGAATTCCAACGTCACTTACCGCGTATACGACTATGGCCGGGTCGGCGCGGACGGCAAACCGCGTGATCTGCATGTAGAGAAGGCGCTGGCGGTGGCGCATCTGGAGCCGCCGCATGCCGGATATTCCTTTGGCGGCCATCTGGCACAGTGCGACTGCTTTACGGTGGATCGGTTCGCCGTGCAGTACGGTACCGTGCAGGGCGTAGCCGGGGCGGACAGTTTTCAGTCTTTGCTGGTCGTGGACGGAGAAGGGGAAGTATGCTGCGGCGACGAAAAACAGACCGTGCAGAAAGGCGACAGCCTGTTCCTGCCCGCGGGCAGCGGTCTGTATACCGTAACCGGCAGTCTGACGCTGCTGCGCACCTGCATCCCGCCCAAGCCGGTTTACCGCATCGGCATTGACCTCGGCGGCACCTCGATCAAGGTCGGCATCATCGACCCGAACAACTGCATCGCCGGGCGCTGTGAGCGGCCGACCGAAGCGAATAAGCCGTGGGAACAGGTGGTAAGCAACATGGCAGACGCGGTAAATGGCGCACTCGAGGACGCGGATCTGACGCTGACCGACTGCGAAGCGGTCGGCATTGGCAGCCCGGGCACAATTGACGCCGAAACCGGCACAGTCATCTATTCGAACAATTTCGGCTGGCACGATGTCCCGCTGGCGCAGGCGATGCAGGAGCGGCTGGGTCTGCCCGTCCACATCAGCAACGACGCCAACTGCGCGGCGCTCGGGGAAGTGGTTGCGGGCGCGGCGCGCGGCTGCCGCAACGCAATCCTGTTGACGCTGGGTACCGGCGTAGGCAGCGGCATTATTCTGGGCGGACACATTTTTGAAGGCGGCGGCCCGGGCGGTGCGGAACTGGGGCATACCATGCTCCGGCAGAATGGCGAACTGTGTACCTGCGGGCGGCATGGCTGTCTGGAGGCGTATACCTCGGCCACCGCACTCATCCGTGAGGCCAAACGTGCGGCAAAAAAGCATCCGGAATCCAGACTCGCGGCGCTTTCCGGCGGCGAGCCGGACCGAATGAACGGCGTGATTCCATTCGAAGCGGCTAAACAGCATGACGAGGCGGCCTGCGAGGTGGTAGAGCATTATATTGACGATCTTGCGGACGGCATTGTGGATGCAATCAATTTGTTCCGGCCGCAGATGGTGCTGCTGGGCGGCGGCATCAGCCGGCAGGGCGACTATCTGACCGAACCGCTGCGCCGTAAGGTTGCGCATCGGGTGTTTGGCGGCGAGCAGTCCTATCTGCCGGAAATCCGCTGCGCGGCGCTGGAAAATGACGCGGGCATGATTGGCGCGGCGAATATTAGCTGAGCAAGCGGCAGAGTCCTCTATCCGGCCACACCGGCATGCATTCAAGGTAGTCCACGGGATGACTGGATAATCATCCACGCCCAAATGTTTTCCGGCTGCACATTTTTTGACATTTTCACACCACGCCCGCTGTGGAAGGCGTGCCCCCGACCGAAGGCCTGCCGGAGGGCAAATATTACGTATTCTTTAAAATCATCTCCACCGCAGCGGACGATCCTTCCAAGACAGCGTTCATCTATACCGATTTTGTCAAACTGACCTTTCATAAGGCAGACTTCGGCATGGAAGGCTCGGGCACGCCCGCAGATCCCTTCCCGCTCAAGACCGGCGAAGATTTCGAAAAGATTCAGAAGCTGGTCAAAGAACAGGGGCAGACCCTGTCCGGTATAACCTTACGGCCATCCGCTCAGCTACGCGACGCACAGCCAGCCGCTGTTTGCGTACACCAGCAACGCAGACTGTACTCTGTCGAGAAAAAGATTGCTTTTCCCTTTGGATTGTAATAAAATAAGCTTAAAAGAAGGGGAAAATATTCTCCGGATATAAAAACTCCGGCTTTTGTGGCAAATGCGCTACCCGGCTCCTCACGGAAACGGACACGCATTCTTGTTCTTGCTGAACAAGGGAATCGGGTGAAAATCCCGGACACGCCGCCAGCCCTCCGACAGGGCTGCGGTGTGCTGTAAGCATGGAGCATATTCTTTTTCTGCGAAAGCAGGTCACTGGTTCGAAAAGAGCTGGGAAGGCGAAGAATGTGCGCTGGTGAACCCACCGAAACATGCAAGTCAGAAGACCTACAAACGGGATTGGACTCTTTTTCCCAGCCAATGGATTTTCACAAAAGCGGATGCAGTTTGCATCCGCTTTTTGTTTCAAAGCCGCAACATCATGCCGGTAAAGCACTGCCTGCCAAAGCAGAAAAAATGGAGAAAGGGAGATGGCAGAATGAAAAAGCGATGGTGTCAACGAGGAGTTTTGGCGGTTCTTCTCTGCGCTGCGATGAGTATACCGGCTGCGGCGGCCGACTGGCCGCAGTTTTTGGGAGACCCTGCGGCGCAGGGCGTTTCGGACGGTCCAAGCGCAGTCACTGGTGCGGAGCTTTCCCTGCGTTGGGAGAAAAATACCGGCAGCACCTGGGACGATGTGCCGGGCACGCCGATTGTAGTCGGCGATTTTGTTTACTATTACAGCTCACAGTATTTGCGCAAACTCGATCTCGCCACTGGGCAGGAGCTGAAAACCGCGCAGATTTATGGCGAGCCGGTCAATCAGTTCTTTATCAACATCGCGTATGGGGACGGCAAAATCTTTGTCCCCTGCCAGACGGGCAACATGAACGACGGCACCGGTGTGGACGGCTGTTTCTTCCGGGTTTTCGACGCGGATACGCTTGAGCAGCTCTATGTCACGCAATCCATTGCCACCGGCCAGATGCAGTCCCCGACCATGTATCATGATGGCTATTTTGTTTCCGGCACGTATGGCCGCAACGGCGTTTACGCGGGCTTTACCGCGGAGGACGAAGACCCTTCCCGCAGCGATGAGGTGAAAAAAGCCGCATGGATTGTGGAATCGGACAGCAGATCCGGATTCAGCTTCAACGGCGCGGCGTTTGTGGGGGATTTCTGCTATTTCGGCTGCGGCAGTACCCTGTATATCGTGGACTACCAGACCGGTGCGGCGCGAACCTTTGACATCGGGGAAGGCTATTCGATTCATTCCACGATCGCATACAGCCGCGAAACCAGCCGTCTGTATGTGGCCTCCAACCATCCTTCCGAAGGCGCTTCGGTCTTTTCCTACGCGCTCGGCGCCGACGGCATGCCGGATGCGGCGTCTGCACTGGAATGGGTGTCCCACACCAAAGGCGGCGGCACGCAGTCCACGCCGGTGATCTACAACGGCCGTCTGTACCTCGGCGGCGGCGGCGCGACCATGGGTTCCATGGAGCCGTTTCATGTCATCGACGCCGCAACGATGACCGAGCTGTATTCGGTTCCGATTCTGACCAAAGGCTCGGCGGGCATTTCGACCGCCTATGCGTCCGACGCAAACAGCCAGACCGTTTATCTGTATCTGGTGCCATATGCGCCCAAGGATGACACCACCTCGCAGCTTTGGATTTTGAAGGACCATCCGGGCCAAACCCGGGCCGATTATGAGGTCGTGGACGACATTGGCCAGCGCCAGTACTGCTCCCAGAGTGTTCTGGTGGCCGGAGACGGTTCGCTGCTCTGGTATAACGATGCCGGACGGCTTTACTGCTATGAAAATCTGGCGGAGACGCTGGAGCCGGGCGTATTCCTCGACACCCGCAGCCATTGGGCCAAAGATTCGATTGCGTTTCTGGCCGAGCGGAAGATTCTGAACGGCACCGGCGGGAATACGTTTTCGCCCGATGCCCCGATCACCCGCGCACAGTTTGTGCAGATGCTGGCCGGGCTTTCCGGCGAGGATTCTGCGGCCTGTGTGACCGATGCATTTGACGACGTAAAGCCGGGCGACTGGTTTGCTCCGGCGGCGGCCTGGGCGGTGGAACACGGCATTACCGCAGGCAGCGGTGCGCGAACCTTCTCCCCCAATGCGCAGATCACGCGGCAGGATATGGCTGTCATGCTCGCACGGTATGTGGAGCAGGTCGCGGCTGCCGAACTGCCGGAGAAAAATTCCCCGCTGACCTTCACCGATGCGTCCTCCATTGCGGCATATGCGCGGGACGCGGTATCTGTGATGCAGACAGCCGGAATCATCAGCGGCATTTCGGACGGTGCTTCCTATCGGTTTGCCCCGACCGCACAGGCGACCCGCGCGCAGGCTGCGGTCATGACCGCAGGACTCTACCGGACACTTTATGGACAGGACTGACCGCCTATGAAAAAGAAACAATTCCGTCTCGCCGCCATTGCCATTCTTGTCGTGGTATTTCTCGGCGCGGCGCTGGCACATCTGAACATCGAACCGGCGTCCGGCGGCACATCCTCCCTGCCGGACGGCTCCGCTTCCGTATCCGCAGTTCTTTCCGAGCCGCAGACCGAACAGCCGGACCCCTCCCCCGCCCTAACCGAACCTGCTTCAAGCGAATCCGCGATATCCTCTACCGCACCGGCAGCCCCAGCGGAGTTGCCTCCGGAAACGTCCGCAGAGCCGGAAAAAAACGCGAAACCCTCTGCTCCGGTGCAGCCTTCCGCGCCGCCCACGGCGGAACCTGTGCCGGTCGTTCATACCTGCACGCTGGAGATTCGCTGCGACACCGTCACCGACACTTCTAAGCTGGAAAACGAGGCGGTGATTCCCTATATTCCGGAGGACGGTACGATTCTAGCCGCCACCGAGGTGGAATACACACCGGGCGAAAGCGTATTTGATGTGCTCAAACGCACCACCCGTGCCAAGGACATCCAGATGGAGTTCCGCGAGGACGCGCTTTACAGCGGCGCGTACA
>JBJDZO010000303.1:0-1773 GCA_051868095.1 Butyricicoccus sp.
AAAGAATACGAGAGCAGCTGCCGGATTGACTTTTGATTGGTACAATAAAGCGTCATTCGATACCGGTACGTGTTGTTAATTTTTGCAATGGCCGCAGGCGCAGGGCCCAGGATGCGAATTCGAAGCGTCTGATACGCAGGATTTCTCAGCGCATTTTCAAGCATATTTCGATACATACCCGCGCTCGCTATGGTCCGATCTTCAAATGGACCGCAGAACGTAACCGTGAACAAATCACCAAAAGGCGGACAATGCTGCAGCATTCTAAGGGTGATTTCCAAATCATAAAACTGGTCATAATCCTGGGCAGCAGCCAACTGAATCACGCTGTGTTCCGGCGTCATGGTCTGAATAATCGCCCGGCCGGCATGCGCGCCGCGCCCGGACCGGCCGACAACCTGTGTAATCAAGGAAAACGTAGTTTCCGCAGCACGGTAATGATCTACATATAAGGACATGTCCGCGTCAACGACACCCACAAGGGTCACATTTTCAAAGTTCAAGCCTTTCGTTACCATTTGCGTGCCAATCAGGATGGGAATTTTTTCCTTCTGAAATCGTTCCAGGACGTCCTCATGACTGTTCGTCGCCGAGATTGTATCTGCATCCATGCGAAGAACCGGCGTTTCAGGAAAAAGTCTGTGCAGCTCCTGCTCCACACGCTGCGTCCCTATTCCAACGGATTTCAAGTGTCCGCCGCATCGAGGGCAACGGTCCGGTACAGGTATGGAATAGCCGCAGTAGTGACACATAAGCCTGTGATTGGCCGCATGGTAGGTCAAGCTGACGCTGCATCGGTCACAGCTTGGTACCTCTCCGCATTCAACACAGATGAGATGCCGCCCAGCGCCGCGGCGATTCAGGAACAAGATACTCTGCCGTCCCGCATCGATCGTATCTTCAAGCGCATCTTGCAGCGTGCGGCTTATACAGCTTCCATTCCCCCGGTGGAGTTCCTGTTTCAAATCTACAATCTCAACCTGCGGAAGCTGTTTTCCATTGTAGCGGCTGGAAAGTGTATAAAGACGATACGTTCCTGTTTTTGCCAGGTACATGGTTTCCAAAGACGGAGTCGCAGAACCAAGAAGTACAAGCGCTTGTTCTTTGCTGCCCCGGTAAAGGGCGATTTCCCTGGCGTGATAACGCGGCGTATTTTCTGACTTATAGGTGTGCTCCTGCTCTTCATCCACGATCAAAACGCCGAGATTTTGAACCGGCGCAAAAACAGCGGATCGCGTTCCAATGACGACACGCGCTTCGCCAAGCCGTATCCTCTTCCATTCGTCGTATCGTTCCGAGACACGAAGCGCACTGTGGAGCACAGCCACTTCCCGGCCAAAATGGGACATAAGGAGCTGAATCAACTGGGGTGTCAGGGCAATCTCTGGAACCAACAAAATTGCGGATTTGTTTTGTTTCAGCATTTGCTGAATGAGCTGAATATATATCGCCGTTTTTCCGCTTCCGGTCACGCCGTATAGAAGCGCTGAACCAGGCTGCGGCTGTTGGCTCTGTGCAAGCAAGCCGTCAAACACGGCTTGCTGCGCTTCGTTAAGCTGAAGCGGCTGCGCTGGTTTTACATAATCCGGTATTGGGCTGCGAAAGACCTCCCGGGTAGCAAGCGAAAGGAGGCCACCCTTCTCCAACCGGCGAATGGTCGCCATGGAGGCCCCGGTCAGGTAGCATATCTCTTTTGTGCTGCCTCTTCCGACCGCGCACAGCAGCTTCAAAACTTCATATTGCAAAGGAGCTGACGCTTTTCTTCGCTCCGCG
>JBJDZO010000304.1:0-1767 GCA_051868095.1 Butyricicoccus sp.
GGCGTCCTTTGGTGACACCCGCGGGCATTGGGCGGAAAGCGTCATCGACAAATGGAGCGATTACGGCGTCATCCAGGGCTACAATGGAAATTTCAATCCAAATAATCCGATTACGAGAGGGGATATGGCAGTTGTCATAGACCGGCTTCTCGACTACCAGACCGAGGCGGAGAATACCTTCACCGATCTCGGCGACACCTATTACACCGATGCGGTGCTCCGTGCGGCTGGTGCCGGCGTCCTGAAGGGCGACGGCCAGAAGGTTCGTCCGGCTGACCCGATCACCCGCGAAGAGGCTGTCAGTGTGCTGGCGCGCGCACTGTCCGTAAAATCGGGCGGGACTTCGACCGGATTCGCCGACAACAGCAGCATTTCCTCGTGGGCTATGGCAGATGTTGCTGCATTCAAGCAGAACGGCTACGTAAACGGCAAGCCGGGAGGTCTGTTTGATCCCAAGGCCAACGTAACCCGCGCGGAAGTCATCCAGATGCTGGACAATATGGTTTCGGACTACATCGTGGAGTCCGGTACCGTGACCCCGAAGGGCAACGGCATTGTGATCGTCAAGGCATCCGGCGTAACGCTGAGCAAGGCGAATCTGTCCGGCACCGTCATTCTGGGCGGTAAGGCTGGCGAGGTTCTCACGCAGGACTGCACGATCACCGGCAATGTGGTCAAGATTGCAAAATCGACCCTCAAGACTGTGACCGGCGGCACCACTTCGGGCGGCTCGTCCTCTGGCGGCTCCTCCGGCGGTTCGTCCGGCGGCAGCAGCTCTTCCAAGCCGGCGGCTCCGAGTGCGTATCCGCTCCCCGAGGGACAGGAAACCTCCAAGAGCCTGGGCGTGTTCGCTTATGACATGACCTACTACGTCACGCTGACCGCACAGGACGGCGCGGACATCTATTATGAACTCGCAGAGGGCGAGGACGCAGCGCCGACCCCGACGACCGCAAGCACCAAGTTTGACGAATACCAGTACCGTCAGGTTCCGATCGAGCAGCCCGAAGCCAGTGCAGACGGCCCGGTAGAAAAAACCTACAACCTCAAGGCCATTGCGGTGAAGAACGGCAAGACCAGTACGGTTTCGAACTGGAACTACACGGTTACCAGCAATCCGCATCATTATCTGAAGGTTGGCCCAGCGCTCGACTGGACCGGCAAGGAAGTGCCGAACGTTACGCTGATTCAGGATTACGACAGCGATAAGATGTATCTGGTCAAGGGCGAGGACCGCGCGATGATGCTCGACGCTGGCCTGTTTGATATCGATGATCAGGCACAGCTGTACGAAACGGCACGTGAAATCGTGAATGACGATACCATGCCGATCGACCTGGTCATCGGCCACCCGCATGGCGACCATGTAAAAATGACGCACCAGTTCCTGTGCGAGGAAAATAAGGCGCTTGGCGCAAAGGTCTATGTTAACCAGCGCGGCAAGGAAGTTCTTCGCGACTTCGTGCTCAAATACGGCGTGGAGTCCGGTACCTATCAGAACCAGTCCGAAGCAAATGCCGCTTATGAGGCGCAGATCAGCCTGCTGAAAAATGGCGATGTTTATGACCTCGGCGGCACTAAGTTCGATGTAATTGAGCTGCCCGGTCATCAGGTAGCAGGTATCATGCTGTTCGACACCGAAACCGGCAACCTGTTTTCGACCGATCAGATCGGCAACAACCGCGCACATGTCACCGACTCTTTCTGGATGCAGTTTGCAAGTTTGAATAATCCATATATCTTTGCAGACCCGATGGACGTTTATCT
>JBJDZO010000305.1:0-1764 GCA_051868095.1 Butyricicoccus sp.
CAAATATCTGAGCGTCTATCTGGCGGTCGCGGTGTTTATCCTGAGCGGATTTGAACACTGTGTGGCCAATATGTACTATTATTCGCTCGCCGGCGTGTGGATGAATCCGCAGGCTTGGATATCCATGCTGGTTATGGTGCTCGGCAACGCGGTCGGCTCGGTTGTGGTCGCGGAAGGAATCCGTATCTCGCACAAATTGCAGGCATAACATCGGAAGGGGGAAAGCTATGGACAAAAAACAGGAAGAACGGCTGAGCCGGTATCTTTCGTTCGTGCTGCGGCACCATCCTGAGGCTGCGGGCATCACGCTGCACCGGAAGGGGGCATGGGCGGAGGTTGATGCACTGCTGCACGGAGTACAGCGGGCGGGAAAGCCGCTCGATTTGCCGCTGCTTGAAAAAATCGTCTGTGAGGACCGGAAGCAGCGATACAGCTTTTCGCCCGATCACCGGTATATCCGCGCAAATCAGGGACATTCCGTGGATGTCGATCTCGGCTTTGAGCCGTTGGAGCCGCCCGCCGTGCTGTACCATGGCACCGCGACCCGATTTCTGGACAGCATCCGCGCCGAGGGCATTACCAGACAGTCGCGTCAGTATGTGCACCTGTCGCGCGATGTCAAGACCGCGTTTGCGGTCGGTGGGCGGCATGGCATACCTGTGGTGCTGGAATTGGACGCGGCCGCTATGCACCGGGACAGCATCCCGTTTTATCTGTCCGAAAATGGCGTATGGCTGTGCGATGCGGTTCCGTGGCATTATGTCGCTGCGGTGCGCCGCGTGCCGGATAAGGAGGATGTATGATTTTAATTGTTTGTGTGGACGACCGTGACGGCATGCTGTTTGCAGGACGCCGTCAAAGTCAGGACCGCGTGCTGCGGGACGACCTGCTGCGCGAGGTGAACGGCGCAAAGCTGCTTATGAACGCCTATTCGGCCAAGCTGTTCGGCTCGGATGACCGGATTACGGTCGCGGAGGACTGTTTGGCGCGCACTGGGGCAGGGGAATACTGTTTTGTCGAGAATCTTGACCCGGTTCCCTATGTCGAAAAACTCGAACAGATCATCGTATACCGCTGGAACCGGCATTATCCGGCGGATCGCCACTTTAAAATTGCGCTGGAGGCTCCGGCGTGGACAAAAATACGCACCGAGGAATTTGCCGGTTCCTCCCATGAAAAAATTACAAAGGATGTTTATACCCCATGCTGAAACTCAATCAACTGCTTACTCTGTTCATGTGTTTTGCCGCGCTGATCGGCTGCGCACCGGCTGCCGAACCGGCTTCGGGCGGCTCGACTTCACTCAATGATATCCCGGCATATGCGGGCGACCCGTATGTGGTCGTAAACGACAATCAGCCGGATTTCAACGAGGATGACCTCACCACCAATTCGTTTGAACTGTACAGCGACCTCGATGCGCTGGGACGCTGCGGCGTGGCATATGCCAACGTCGGGCAGGACATCATGCCGACCGAAAAGCGGGAAAGCATCAGCAGCGTTAAGCCAACCGGCTGGGTGAATAAGGACTATGACAAACTTGTGGACGGCGGTTATCTGTACAACCGCTGCCATCTGATCGGCTTCCAGCTCACCGGCGAAAACGCCAACGAAAAAAACCTCATTACCGGCACGCGCTATCTGAATGTCGAGGGCATGCTCCCGTTTGAAAACATGGTGGCCGACTACGTCAAAGAAACAAACAACCATGTGCTCTACCGCGTGACGCCCGTGTTTGAGGGCAGCAATCTGGTAGCGAGCGGC
>JBJDZO010000306.1:0-1763 GCA_051868095.1 Butyricicoccus sp.
CACGCTGGAGGCCATAATATACGGTCTGGCCTCGGCCGTGATGCTTACGAGCGTAATCATCTGGTTCCGCTGTTTTGGCGTTGTGGTGACGGCGGACAAGTTTATTTACCTGTTTGGCCGTGTCGCACCCGTGCTGGCGCTGACGCTTTCCATGATTCTGCGTTACATCCCGCTTCTGAAAAACCGCTTCCTTGAAATTTCCGCCGCACAGCGGTGCATGGGACGCGGCCTGAAAGGCACATCCTGGATTGCGCGCGCCCGTCAGTTTGGAAAAGAGCTGTCTATCCTGATTGCGTGGTCGCTGGAAGCCTCCATTGAAAGCGCCGACTCCATGGAAGCGCGCGGATATGGTCTGCACGGCCGCACCAGTTTTCATCTGTTCCGGTTTGCCGGGCGGGAACGCTGGCTGCTTGCCGCAATGCTGGTGCTCGGCGGTGTGACGGCCGCGGCCTGTGCCATGGGCGAAACTTCGATATATTATTATCCGGCGCTTGTACTGCCGCCTTTTTCCGCCGTGCAGGCAGCCGTTCTGGCGGCGTATCTTATTTTGATGCTGCTGCCGGTCATTCTGGATCTAAGGGGGATACAGGAATGGACCTGATCGCCTGCCGCAATCTGAATTTCACCTATCCCGGCTGTGCGCACCGCACACTCCGCGACATCAGCTTCATCATCGGGCGCGGAGAATTTGTAGTGCTCTATGGAAAATCCGGCTGCGGAAAAAGCACCCTTCTTCGTCATCTGAAGAAAAACCTCATGCCCTATGGCAATCTCACCGGCAGCGTATGCTACTGTGGGCAGGAAATCGAAACCCTCGACAACCGGGTAAGCGCCGCGGAAATCGGGTTTGTCCAGCAGAACCCCGATCACCAGATCGTCACCGACAAGGTCTGGCATGAACTGGCTTTTGGGCTGGAGAGTCTGGGGCTGGACAATCGGACCATGAAGCGGCGCGTGGCTGAAATGGCCAGTTTTTTCGGCATTCAGACATGGTTCCGCAAAAGCGTCCGCGAACTGTCCGGCGGACAGAAACAACTGCTCAACCTTGCGTCCATCATGGTAATGCAGCCCCGGCTGCTGATTCTGGACGAGCCGACCAGCCAGCTGGACCCCATCGCGGCATCTGATTTTCTGTCCACGCTGAAAAAAATCAACACCGATCTCGGCACGACCATCCTGATTTCCGAGCACCGGCTGGAGGAACTGTTTCCGATGGCTGACCGGGTTCTGGTCATGGAAGATGGACGCATCGCACTGAACGGCCCGCCGCGGGAAACCGCGGCCCGCATGGCCGGGGGCGTCTGCGCCGATCTGTTCTGCGGCCTGCCGTCAGCGGTGAAAATTGCGGGCGCGGCGGATTCCGGCGAACGCTGTCCGCTGACCGTCCGCGAGGGGCGGCTGTGGCTGGAAAATCGGCTGGGAGAGCCGGCAGCGAGTCCGCCTGCCGCCGCGCCGCGCCGTTTTTCTCCGCGGCTGCACCGCAAAGACCCCAAACCGACTTCCCCTGCCCTTTTTATGAAGAACGTCTGGTTCCGCTATGCCCAGACTGCGCCGGATGTGCTGCGCGGCATGGAACTGACCGTTCCGCGCGGGGAACTGTTTGCCGTGCTGGGCGGCAACGGCGTGGGCAAAACCACCGTGCTCAAGGCGCTTACCCGGCAGATTCAGCCTGATCGGGGCGTCATTGAGATCGGCGGCCGGCGGCTGGACAGTCTGTCGGATGTGGAGCTGTTCCGCCATGGGCTGGCACTGCTGCCGCAGAA
>JBJDZO010000307.1:0-7740 GCA_051868095.1 Butyricicoccus sp.
CACCTTGCCAAGGTGGAGGTAGCGAGTTCGAGCCTCGTCATCCGCTCCATATGGTACCATAGCCAAGCGGTAAGGCGTGGGACTGCAACTCCCTGATCCCCAGTTCGATTCTGGGTGGTACCTCCAGAGCGTCAACGCCGCCGGAACAAATCCGGCGGCGTTTTTTAACTTTGTACTCCAAAAAGGGGGATTGGATACGGTGAGCCGTTTGTTTACAATCATTGGCGCGGGCAGCGGACAGCCCGGCGACCTGACCCGGCAGGCGCGGGACGCAATGGTGCGCGCTGACCTGCTGCTGTCCACCGACCGGCTGGCGGAAAATCTGGCCGGGCTCGGCGAAATCGAAATCTGTCTGACCAGCAAGCTGGCCGAAACCGCGCTTGCGTCCACTGCGGAGCGCGTCGGCATTCTGGTGTCCGGCGACGCGGGCTTTTTCAGCGCGGCCAAATCTCTGTGCGGCAAGCTGGCCGAATATGGGGAAGTCGAGGTGCTGTGCGGCCTGAGCAGCATGCAGATGCTGTGTGCGCGGCTGGGTACGACTTACGATGATACGGTATGGCTCAGCCTGCATGGCCGTAAAGGCAGCCTGCTCGGCGCGGTCAGCTACAACCGCAAGGTGTTTGCCCTGACCGGCGGCGACCAGAACGCGCAGAAGCTGTGCCGGACGCTGGTGGACGCCGGACTGGGGCATGTGCGCGTGGCACGCGGCGAAAATCTTGGTGCGCCCGATGAGCAGGTTATTACCGGTACGGCGACCGAGCTGGCGGACAAGCCCTGCGGCAGTCTGGCGGTGCTGCTGATCGAAAATGACCAGCCGGGAAACCCGAATCTGCCCATCCGTGACAGCGATATGGAGCGCGGCAGTGTGCCGATGACCAAACAGGAGGCGCGCTGGGCGGCGGTGGGTCTGCTCGACCTGCGCGCGGGCGATGTGGTGTATGATGTGGGCGCGGGTACTGGTTCGGTGTCTATGGAAATGGCGCGCCGGGTACAGCGCGGGGTCGTTTATGCGATTGAGCGCGGCGCAGAAGGCATTGCGCTCATCGACCGCAACCGCCGGGCGCTCGGCTGCTGGAATGTCATTCCGGTGGAGGGCGAGGTGCCGGGCGCAATGGACGGTCTGCCCACGCCGGACGCGGCCTTTATCGGCGGCAGCGGCGGCACGCTGTTTGAAACGCTGTCCATCCTGAAGGAGCGGAATCCGAAGATTCGCGTGGTGGTCACGGCGGTGTCGCTTGAAACGCTGAGCGATGCACAGATTGCACTGAGCACGCTGGAGTTTGAACATATCACGATCAGCCAGATCAGCGCGGTGCGCGGCCACAAGGCCGACGGCAGCACGCCGCTGCACGCGAACAATCCGATTTTCCTGCTGAGTGGAGGTGCGCGATGAGCGCTTCTCTGACCACGCTCGCCGTGGCGCTCGGCTTTGTGCTGGACTGGATCATCGGCGACCCGCAGGGCGTGTGGCATCCCATCTGCGCAATCGGTTCGCTGATTTCGGGAACCGAAAAGCTGCTGCGCCGCCTGTTTCCGGCTACGCCGCGCGGAGAGAAAATCGCGGGCGTATTTCTGTGGGTGATTGTGTGCGGGCTGAGCTTTCTTGTGCCGCTTGCCATTCTGTTCCTGCTCGGAAGGGTGAATCCGTGGCTCGCCTGCGTGGTGCAGACCATCTTCTGCTGTCAGATTTTTGCGCGGAAATGTCTGGTGGATGCGGGCAATCATGTGCGCCGGGCGCTGGAACAGTCGCTGGACGAGGGGCGCCGAGCGATTGCGATGTATGTCGGCCGTGACACCGGCGCACTGACCGAAGAAGGGGTCATCAAAGCGACGGTTGAGACCATTGCCGAGAACACGACCGACGGCGTGATTGCGCCCATGATTTTTATGCTGATCGGCGGCGCGCCGCTGGGCTTCCTTTACAAGGCGGTCAATACGCTCGATTCCATGGTGGGTTATCACAACGACAAATATGAGCATTTCGGCTGGTGTTCGGCTAAGATGGATGATGTGTTCAACTTTATCCCGGCACGTATCGCGGCAGTCTGTATGGTTGCGGGCGCGGGCATGCTTAAATTTGACAGCCGCAATGCGCGGCGCATTTTTCAGCGCGACCGCTTCAAGCACAAAAGCCCCAATTCGGCGCAGACCGAATCGGTGTGCGCGGGTGCGCTGCATGTGCAGCTCGGCGGCCCGGCGCCGTATTTCGGCAAGATGGTGCACAAGCCGACAATCGGTGACAGCGACCGTGCGATTGTGAAAAGTGACATCGGCCGCGCGGCGGATCTGATGACAACCGCATCGGTGTTTGCGCTGCTGCTCGGGCTGACAATTCGGCTTTCGCTGACATTCACGCCGTTTTCTTTTTGACAGGATTTTGCTTCAGGGTATGGCTTTGTGCCATGCCCTGAAATTTTTTTTCGAAGAATTGACCATTCGTGGTCAATTTTTGCGGATTTTCCCCGTATAGTATGAAAGGGGGAATGTCTGTGAACATTCAGGAAAAGCTCGCACGCGCAGAAAATTACGGCAGCGTGCGCAGTCTGGCGGACATCCGATATTTGGTGATTCATTTCACTGCGAACAACGGCGATACCGCCAAAAACAATGCCGACTACTTCGCACGAGAAGTGGCCGGCGCGTCGGCACACTATTTTGTCGATGATGACGAGGTCTGGCGCAGTGTGCCCGACAGCCGTGCTGCGTGGCACTGCGGCACAAAAGGGATGTATTTCCATCCGTACTGCCGCAACAAAAACAGCATCGGCGTTGAGCTGTGCAGCCGGAAGGACGCAAACGGCGTCTACTATTTCACCGGGGAAACGGTCGGGCGGGCCGTACAACTGGTGCGGCAGCTGCGGGCGCGGTACGGTATCCCGCAGGGAAATATTCTGCGGCATTATGATGTGACGCATAAGGTATGCCCGGAGCCGTTTGTGCGGAACGCGGGCGCATGGCAGGAGTTTGTGGAAGCAGCCGAACAGGAGGACGAGGACATGACGATTTACAAGACGTACGAAGATTGCCCGGACTGGGCAAAGGAGACGGTCAAAAAACTGGTGCATCTGGGTTATCTGCACGGAGATGAACAGGGGATTCTGAACCTGGAGCACAACATGCTGCGCGGTCTGGTCATCAACGACCGCGCCGGGTTATATGACCGCGCTTGAAAAACCCGGCCGCATTTGCACGGAAAAAGAAGAAAAGCAAGGATTCTGTATTGAAATGCACGCAAAAAGGCAGTATAATACTTGTAGTTTCAAATTAACGGAGGTTTTACCAATGGCTACGATTACGAAAAAGAGCACGATCGGCGAAATTCTCGCAACCGATATGGAAACTGCAAAGTTCCTGCTGGATATGGGAATGCATTGCCTGGGCTGCCCGTCTTCGCAGGGCGAAACCCTTGAGGAAGCTTGCATGGTACACGGCGTGGACGTGGATAAGATGGTAGCGGACATGAACGAGTTCCTTGCAAAGAAGAACTAAGATCGGGTTCAGAGAGGCCGGCCAGATTTGCCGGCCTCTTATTTTTGGAAAACGGAGGACAAACCCATGGCGAAAATGGAAGCTGTGCGCCTGACGCCGCGGTTACAGGCCATCGCCGACCAGATCGCACCCGGCGCACGGTTGGCGGACATCGGCACCGACCATGCCCATTTGCCCATCTGGCTGATCGAACACGGGCGCGTCGCGTCCGCGGTTGCATCCGATATCCGCGAAGGCCCGCTGGCTCGCGCACGGGAAAATGCTGGGCGGCATGGCTGTCTGGACCGTGTTGCGCTGCGGCTGGGCGCGGGACTGGACAAGGTGAGGCCGGACGAGTGTGATACCGTGTCCATCGCAGGCATGGGCGGCGAGACCATCGCGGATATTCTGGCCGCTGCGCCGTGGACTGCCGCGGGAGAACATCTGCTGCTTTTGCAGCCCATGACCATGGTGGCCGAGCTGCGGCGCTGGCTGTGGGCGAACGGCTACGCGATTGAGCGGGAAAGTTTGACCCGCGAGGAGCACCGGCGCTATGTGGTACTCACTGTGCGCGGCGGAGCGGAGACGCGCGATGTGCCGCTTGGCGCGTGCTGTGTGTCGCCTGCGCTGTTGAAAGCCGACGGCGCGGCCGATTATCTGGATTATTTGCTGCGGCGTGAGGTCCGTGCGCTTGCTGGATTACAGCAGGCCCGCGATGCGGACAAAATACGTCTGGAAATGCAGCAGTTGACCGTAGATACCCTGAAACAGAGCTTGGAGGGACTGAAATGACCACAGTAGGCAAAATTTTGAGCTTTTTGGAGGAGTTTGCACCGCTGTCGCTGGCTGAAAGCTGGGACAACGTCGGTTTGATGACCGGCGACCGAACAAAGGAGGTGCGCCGGGTGCTGTGTGCGCTTGATGTGACCGAAGGTGTGGTGCAGGAGGCCATCGACTGCGGCGCGCAGCTTATTGTGGCGCATCATCCGATGATTTTCACCTCGGTGCATGCGGTGACGGCTGACAACACGACCGGCCGTGCGTTGATGCAGGCCATCAAGCACGATGTATCGGTGATCTGCATGCATACGAACGCCGACTGCGCTGAGGGCGGTGTGAATGACGCGCTCGCGGCTGCGCTCGGCCTGACCGATGTGGGCAACATGGAGGCCGGAGAGAACGGCATGCTGGGGCGCGTGGGCAATCTGCCCGAAGCGATGGAGCCGCGCGCATTTGCGGCCTATGTCAAGGGCAAACTGAACGCGGGCGGCGTGCGCTTTACCGACGCGGGCAAACCGGTGCGCCGGGTGGCGGTCGGCGGCGGCGCGTGCGGCAAGATGATGGATGCCGCGCTTGCGAAGGGGGCAGATGCGTTTGTCATCGGCGACTGCTCGTATGACATTATGCAGCGGGCACAGGCCCTTGGTCTGACGCTTGTGGACGCCGGCCATTTCCCGACGGAAAATCCGGTTGTGCCGGTGTTTGCCGAAAAAATCGGCGCGCAGTTTGCGGATGTGGAGACGGTTTGCAGCCGCACCCACCGCGACTGCATTGAATTTATCTAACTGGAGGAAAAAAACTATGCCGCTGGATGCTGTCTGTCTGCGCGCGGTGCTGGCCGAACTCGACCGGAAAGCCGCGGGCGGACGCATTGACAAGGTCTATCAGCCCGACCGCGATGAGATTGTGCTGTCGATCCGCGGGACGCATGGCGCGATGCGGCTGATGGTGACCGCCGAGCCGAGCGCACCGCGCATGCATTTCATTGACGCAAACCGGGAAAATCCCGCCGCGCCGCCGATGTTCTGCATGCTGCTGCGCAAATATGTGCAGGGCGCAAAAATCGTTTCGATTTCACAGCCCGCGCTCGAACGCATGGCGGTCATTGATCTGGACACGACCGACGAAATGGGCGTGCCGGTGCGCCGTCAGCTTGTGTGTGAGCTGATGGGCAAATATTCGAATATCATTTTGAAGGGCGGAGACGGGCGCGTGATCGACGCGATTCGCCGCATTGACGGCGACATTTCGGGCAAACGGCAGGTGCTGCCCGGACTGTTTTACCGTCTGCCGCCCGCGCAGGAGGGCAAAACCGACCCGCTGACGCTGGATGGTGCGCAGCTTCTGAGCATGCTCAGAGCAGCCGAGGACGAGGGCAAGAAGCTGGACAAGTGGCTACTGAGCATGCTCAGCGGTCTGTCGCCGCTCATCTGCCGGGAAATCGCTTACCGTGCAGTGGGGGATGCCGCGAGACCGGTCGGCATGCTGAGCACAGCAGAGCAGGAACGTCTGGCGGCTGTGTTCGATGCATTCCTTGCGCGCATCCGGGCGGGGGACTATCATCCTACGCTGCTCACGCGCAGCGAGGACGGCACGGTGCAGGATTTCTCGTTCTGGCCGATCGAGCAGTATGAAGGGCTGGTCAAACAGACCGAAATGGATAGCTTTTCCGCGTTGCTTGCGGCGTTTTACGAGAAAAAGGGACAAGCCGAGCGCATGCGCCGCCGCGCAGGTGACATGATTAAAACGGTCACGAACGCACGCGACCGTCTGGCACGCAAGCTGAACGCCCAGCGCATGGAGCTGGAGCAGACGCATGGGCGTGACGAATACAAGCGCATGGGTGAGCTGATCGCCGCGAACTTTTATCAGCTGGAAAAGGGCATGACCCGCGCCAAGGTGATCGATTATTTTGACGAGACCTGCCCGGAGATTGAGATTCAGCTGGACATCCGGCTGACGCCGCAGCAAAACGCGCAGAAATATTTCAAGCTGTACACCAAGGCCAAGACCGCCGAGGAAATGCTCACGGGACAGATTGCGGACGGCGAAGCCGAGCTGTCGTATCTGGAAAGTGTGCTGCAATCGATTGACGAGGCCGAAAATGAGCGCGACCTCGCGCAGCTCCGCGAGGAACTCGTGCAGACCGGCGTGCTCAGCAACAAACAGACCAAAAACAAGCGGCAGCAGAAACCGGCCGCATCCGTACCGTTTGAATACCGCACGAGCGACGGTTTTTCGGTCTGGGCGGGCAAAAACAACCTGCAAAACGACTTGCTCAGCATGAAAACCGCATATAAGAGCGATATCTGGTTTCACACGCAGAAGATTCACGGCTCGCATGTGATCCTGGCGGTGGATGGGCGCGAGCCGACCGATACCGCGATGACTGAGGCAGCCATGATTGCGGCCTACCATTCCAAGGCCAAGCATTCGTCCATGGTGCCGGTCGATTACACCGAGGTGCGCAACCTCAAAAAACCGAACGGCGCAAAGCCCGGATTTGTGATTTATCATGTGTATCAGACCGCTTATGTGACCCCGGACGAGGAAAAAATTGAAGCCTTGCGCGTCCGCTGACGCAAAAAAACAGCCGCCTGATTCGGGGCGGCTGTTTTCCGTTACAGCTTCTGCATGGTACGGTAGAGCAGTTCACAGGCGGTTTCGCGGGTAATCGTATCACTTGCGGCTGATGTGCCATTTGGCAGGATGTCGGCGGCGGTCAGCACCGCGCAGGCGTTTTGTGCCCACGCGGGCGCATAGCTGGCATCCATAGACGAGGTCTGCACCGCGTATTCGTCATCCAGCAGACCGCTCAGCATCACGCTGGCTTCCGCGAGGGTAATCGGATTCTGGCCGCGGATTTCGCACGCGCCTGAAGCAGTCTGGTAGCCGCTCACAAGGCCGCACGCAGCCGCCGCGCTGATATAGGGCTTGACCCAGTCAGACAGGCCGCTGTCATCGGCAAAATCGGTCTGTGTGGTCTGTTCAATCGGCAGATCGGCCAGCGCGGATACCATGGCGATGAACTCGCTGCGCGTGACCATGTCATTTGGGTCAAAAAAGTACGATGCACCGATCTTTTCGCCGGTCATGACCCCGGCATCGGCCAGACACAGCGCCGCATAGTGCGAGGGGTTTTCGGCCATGTCCGAATAGGTCAGTTTGGCCTTGTTTTTGGAGATTTTAATTTTGATCTGCGCGGGCTTGGATTCATTGCCCGAAGTGTCAATGGCGGCGTAGGTGAATTTGTCGGTGCCGGTCTTGCCCTCCTGCGGCGTGTATTGCAGCTTGTTTCCGTCAATCGAAGCCGTGCCGAGGCGCGGCAGGTCGATCAGCTTGAGCAGCACCGCATCGCCGTCCGGGTCGGACGCTTCGAGCGGCAGCTCAATCATGACCCCTGCAAAGGTTTTGCCCGCTGCGGGCTGGACGGTCGGGGCAGAGTTTCCGGCTGCGGTCGGCACTTCGGCGGAAACCGCGCTCCAGAACGAC
>JBJDZO010000308.1:0-7713 GCA_051868095.1 Butyricicoccus sp.
ACTCTTATGTCCAGTTCGGCCGTTGTGTATCCTATTCTCTTAGTGGTTAACTATAAGTACCTTTAGCAGCTCTTCCATGGCTTCGTGACGCGCATCCCTACTTTCTCAAGAACATGACGCCCAAAGTGTTGGGACCGCAATGACATGCAACCGTGCAGCCAGCCCGGATCACATCAATCTTCTCAAAGCGGCCATCTTCCATCAGCGCGCACCTTGCAGCCTCAATTGCGGCTGGTTCCGCATCAGGATGGACGATGAACACCCGGTCTGTGCGAACGTCTTTGCATTGTGCCAGCCGATCCTTTGTATATTGATAGATTACCTTTGAAAATGAACCTCTATATTTCCGCGTGACCTTCATTGCGCCATCGACAACTTCAATGCATGGCTTAATGTGCAGCATATTCGCTCCAAGCAAAGTCACGGAAGAACAACGTCCACCCTTTTTCATGTAATCCAAGCGATCCAGGATGAAACTGGCATCGATCCAATTGACCGTCTTGTTCAGGCAAGTGCAAATCTCCTTTGCCGAGAATCCTAACTGGGCAAGTCGCGCGGCTTCCAGGACAGCGAGTCCCTGTCCGCTTGACAGGTTTCGCGTATCAATGACATAGACGTTGGTATATTTCTGAGCTGCGATCTGCGCATTTTGAAAACAACTGGAAAAACCAGAACCAATTGTCAGAATAATAACCGCGCTGTATTGGGAACTGACTTCATTGAGATATTCCTGAAATTCAGCGATATTGGTCGCGGAAGTTGTGCAGATCTCTCCGCCAGAGTTTACGTGTTCAAATACGTTCCAAGTCGAGATCTCGATACCATCCAAATAGGAGATGCCACCCTTTAGAACGTGCATAGGCAAAATCGTAATATCGTACATGGACAGCAATTCATCGGAAAGATCACAGGTTGAATCCGAGACAATTTTGATTCGTGTATTCACGTTCGCCATGGTTTTTATACTCCTATTCCCATTGGAAGAGCGAATGCTGCTTCATGAAGTTCGTGAGCATTAAGGAAATTTTTATTACAGGAAGGACGAAATGGCACAGAATCCCCATAATGCTCCCGTATATGTACTGACAATCCCGCGACTGCGGGCGTCAGATTGACAATGGTTATGCGAGGGCGACATACCGCGAAGCTGATCGCCCTCGCATCGAATTACTCCTTAGCCCGCTTTGCGGCGCAGCTGCATTCCCAGAGGCTTTCCGCCGTGGGCTTCCAGTTCTTCGCGTAGGCATCGCACTTGCTGCAGAGATGCTCGGCGCTCTCGGGCGACTGCAGGTCGGTGGAGTGCGCGCCGGTCCGCTCGACGATTTCCCGCAGCGCGTCCGGATTTTCCAGCATTGGACAGGGGCGCAAGTGGTTTTCGTTGAAGGGCTGGCCGTCGTGGTAGGCCATGAAGATCGGCGATTGCAGCGCCTCCAGCAGCGTCTGTTCGCGGATGTTGCTGTTGGAGTAGTGGATGAACACGCACGGGTCCACATCGCCGTTGGCGTTGATGTGCAGATAGCGCCGTCCGCCCGCGATGCAGCCGCCCACGAACTCGCCGTCGTTCTGGAAATCCATGGCGAAGATCGGCTTCGTGGCGCGCATCTCGCGAATTCTGTGATACATGAACTTGCGCTGCTCGGGTCTGGGCAGCAGCTCCGGCACGGCGTCGTTGCCCACGGGCATGTAGTGGAAGTACCAGACGAAGTACGCGCCCCAGTCGATCATCTGGTCGATGAACGCGTCGCTGCTGATGGAGTCCAGATTCTGGCTGGTGTAGCAGCAGGAGAGGCCGAAGGGCAGATTGCGCTCCTTCAGAAGGGCCATGGCCTTCACCACGCGCTGGTAGGTGCCGTCGCCGCGGCGGCCGTCGGTGGCGGCCTCGAAGCCCTCGACGCTGATGGCCGGCATGAAATTCTTTACCCGCAGCATTTCGTCGGCGAAGGCCTCGTCGATCAGCGTCGCGTTGGTGAAGGACAGGAATTGGCAGTCGGAGTGCTTCTCGCACAGCCGGATCAGGTCGGACTTGCGCACCAGCGGCTCGCCGCCGGTGTAGATGTACATGTACACGCCCAGTTCTTTGCCCTGCTGGATGATGGAGTCGATCTCATCGAAGCTCAGGTTGAGCTTATTGCCGTACTCCGCCGCCCAGCAGCCGGTGCAGTGCAGGTTGCAGGCGGAAGTGGGATCCAGCAGGATCGCCCAGGGAATATTGCAGCCGTACTTTTCGCGCATTTGCTCCTGCTTCGGCCAGCCGATCAGGTTGGCGTTCAAGAAGAAGTTTTCGAATACGGCCTTCAACACATCCGTGTCCACGTCGTGCATCACGTGCATCATCAGCTGGTACATGTTGTTGTTCGGGTCGGCGAGCACCTTGCGGAAGGCGTCGCGCTGCGGTTCGAAGCTGTCCGGACCACTTCCGGCCAGGCGATCCACCCAGGCCATCAGTTTGGGCGCGTTCTCCTCAGGGTTCTTCTCCAGGTAGCCGAAGGCCGTCTTCAGTGCTGTCTTTTTAATCTGATCGGTAAAACCCATGATCGCATCTCCTTTTGCTTTGGTTCATTCAACGACGTGATATTCCTGCAGGAGCTTTTCGATGTCCGTACCCTCGATCTTGTCCAGCAGACCCTTGATCTTGAGCTTGTCCTTGAGCGGCAGATTCATCTCCGTCAGCGGACGGCCGTCGCGCAGGCGGATGGTGGCGCTGAGCAGGTCGCGGATGTCGTAGGTACTGCCCCAGACCTCCGGCACGCCGCGGTCGATGTTCAGAAGCGTATAGACCGCCTCCATGCCGGTGCGCATGGAATACTCGGTGGTGAAGATGGTGTCGCGCTTGGTCTCGGCGAACTGGCCAAGGAAGGCGAAGTTGATGGCACCTGCGGGCACCACATCCGGGCGGTCGCCCGCCGCGCGGGGCATGAAGAACGCGGTGATGTAGGGCATCATGACCGGCACGGTGTTGGCGCTGTGCTCAGCCATGTCCTCGATCTGGTTCTCTGGCACGCCCAGGTGATACAGCCACTCCATGCAGATCTCCTTGCCGGAGCACTCGCGCATGGGCTTTTGGATGTAGTCGCCGGGCTTGTCCGAGAACAGGCCGTAGACCCACACCAGGCAGTGGCCCTCGGGCTGGTTGCGGAACTGGGGCTGGCGGTTGATCGTCCAGCTCATCAGCCAGGAGGAGTCCTTCACGGTGACGATGCCGCCCGTGACCACGCCGCCGGAGAAGGGATCGCGCTTGCAGATCTTCTTGATATACGGAATGATGCGCTGATCCAGCGTCTCCACGGTGGCGCTCATCCAGTTGGACTGCTCGGGATCATGGCAGAACTTGTCCGGGTGTCCGAAGGACGGATCCTGCGCCGCGATCTTGCGCCACATGTCCCAGCCTCCGCCGGGTTTGATCTCGGGATTGAACGCGGCCGGCTCGTTCTGGGAACCCATCGTTGCGTTCTCCACACAGCTGCCGTTGGTGATGAACACCAGGTCGTTTTCAGTGAGGTCGACGAATTTCTCCTCGCCCTCGGCCAGCAGCTCGATGCGCATGGCCAGCTTCTTGTGGGGCTGGATTTCAAACTCGACGTTGACCACCTTGGTGTTGTAGTGGAACTGCACGCCATGGGATTCCAGGTACCTGACCATCGGCAGGATCATGGACTCGTACTGGTTATACTTGGTGAAGCGCAGCGCGGTGAAGTCCGGCAGGCCGCCCACGTGATGGATGTAGCGCTTGAGGTAGAGCTTCATCTCCAGCGCGCTGTGCCAGTTTTCGAAGGCGAACATCGTGCGCCAGTAGAGCCAGAAGTTGGAATTCAGGACCTCGTCGTCGAAGAAATCGGTGATGCGCTTGTCGTAGAGCTGCTCGTCGGGGGTGAAGAACAAGCGCATGATCTCCATGGCCGCCTTGTCGGAGAGGTTGAACTTGCCGTCGGTGTGGGCATCCTCGCCGCGCTTAACGGTGGCGCGGCACAGGGAGTAGTTGGGATCCTTCTTGTTCAGGTAGTAATACTCGTCCAGAACGCTCAGACCCTCGGTCTCGATGGAGGGAATAGAGCGGAACAGGTCCCACATGACCTCAAAGTGGTTGTCCATCTCGCGCCCGCCGCGCATGACGTAACCCAGGCCGGGGTATTCGAAGCCGTCGCAGGCGCCGCCGGGGATGGGATCCTTTTCGAAAATGTGAATGTGCTCTCCGGCCATCTGGCCGTCGCGCACCAGGAAACAGGCTGCGGACAGCGCCGCCAGGCCGGTGCCGATGATATACGCAGACTTGCGGTCCACGCCTTCGGGCTTGAGGGGACGAACGAACGCTTCGTAATTGCCGCTGGAATAATACATTGAATTCCCTCCTATCAAATTTGTAGTTCTATGATAAAGTGCAGCGCGCTTCCAAACAATAAACAAAACCGCCGAAATGGTGAAATTCTGGGCAATCGGTCAAAAGTGACTGTTTTTGGGCAAACGCCCCATTTTGCCGGAAATTTGGTCAGACAACGGCCTCTGATGAGCCCGCATTTGATGATCACTTGCCCGTCTTCTTCTCCTTCAAAATGCGCATGCGCTGTTCCCATTGTTCCACATCGGAACGCAAATCTTCCCTTTTTTGCTGCAATTCTTCCTTGATTTCTGCGCGCGTCCGCTTTATGCGATCGAGCAGCCGCTTGTTATAGACCTGCGCATAGGGGAAGGCGCGCAATGTTCGCCGGACAAGCGGACGCGCCTGCAGCTTCTCGCGGACAATGTGGGTAATCGCTTCTGTGCTGTCCCCGCTCGCAAGCTCAGCGGTGTGACGAATTTTCCCAAGAATCGTAGTGGAAATGACTGTGTCGGTCAAAAACACCGCCACCAAGACTGCGCAAACACCGTTCATCCACGGCTGAGGGATTTGTGCAAACAGGCGAAACAGGAACGGTTTCACCAGATAGATCATCACCAACCCCAGAATGCCGAACGGAATCAGCGTGACCGCGCATATGCGTCCGTTGATGTTCCAGCGCCGCTGGCTGTAATCCCACCAGCGCGCGTGAAAGAGCTTTTCCATGGCATAGCTGGTCAGGTATTCCAGCGTCCCGCAAATGAGGATTGCCATGATGAAGACAATAACCGGCGAGTCGGCATACCGCGTCAGCGTCGCGATGATGACGACAGCTCCTACTCCGTAAATCGGGCAGTAAGGGCCGATCAGGAAGCCGCGATTGATAAAGCGATGGAACTCAAACAGTTTGCACGTGACTTCCATGATCCATCCCAGCACGGCGCTGACAAAGAAAAGCAGGATATAATTCTCAATGGCAACAGTCATAAGCACTCTCTCACTTTGCTCGTTCTTCTTTGGCATCCATGGGCGAGGGCTCTACGCTGCGCTGAATTCTTTCCATGCGCAAATCCAATTGTTCCCCCATGGCTGCGCAGTCATAGAGCTCTTTCGCAATCTGATCTGTGATGACGACATTCTTCTTATAGCGAATCTTGTGTTCCAAGCTGGCCCACCAATCCATCGAAATCGTGCGAAACTGCACCTCCACCTTCATCGGTTTTTTCTGATTGTGCAGGTAGATCGGCGTTTCCACGATCAGGTGCAAACTGCGATAGCCGTTTGGCTTGGGATTCTGAATATAATCCTTCCTCTGGACCAGCACAATGTCATCCTGGCGGAGAAAGGCATCTGCCAACATATAGATATCCGATTGATAGGAACAAACGACCCGCACGCCAGCGATGTCATTGATGTTTTGTTCGATGCTCTCGATACTCAGGGGAAGCTGCTTGCGAGATAGCTTTTCGATGACGCTTTCAAGGGATTTCAATCGAGTCTTGATGCCTTCGATGGGATTGCGGTCGTATTGCAGAGAAAATTCTTCATTGAGCACCTGGAATTTCGTGGAAACCTCCATCATGGCGCAGCGATAGTACGCCATCAACTCTTTATAGGGCTGCGCGTAATCCAGCAACCATGTTCTAATGTCGCTCTGGAACAGGCGCGATAACAGAGTCTGGGTGATATTCGCGTGGTTGAGATCCAGCAGGGACATGTCACACCTCCATCTGCGTTATGAAACGCTGTGTCTTATGCATTTATGTTATCAAATTTGAAAATCTTGACAATAGACACTTGATCGCAAGTGAACAAAAACTGGGCAGTTCGGTTTTTTTGCCTAAATATGCTATTGACGCTGTAGACGCCGTACAGAATCTATCTCCATTAGGCAAATCACCTTCCATGCCTATCTTTCAGTCATTTTCGCGAAATTGCACATATCTTTTCAAACCGCCCCGCGCTATAATGGGCTTGATAATTAGAACATCGTACCAACCAGAGAAAGGAGCAGAATCATGGATCAATTGGGAGAGGGCCTTCGCAAGCTGATTTTGGCCGGTGTCGGCGCGGCAGCCGCAACAAAGGAAAAATCAGAAGTTATTTTTCAAGAACTGGTCAGAAAAGGAGAACTTACTGTCGAACAGGGCCGGGTTCTCAACGAGGAACTCAAGCATAATCTTAGAGAAGCAATCCGGGAGAATGTGACTGTCAATGTTCTGGATATGTCCGAAGACATCATGAGCTCTGTCAAAGACATGGATGACGAACAACTCGAAGCGCTCAAGCAGTGCATACGCGATGCCGAACAGGCGCGCAAGGCCGAGGAAGTTTCCGAAATAGTGGATGACGGCGAGGAAAATGACACGGAAGAACCCCTTGGAGAAGATATGGACTGACAGGAGGACAAATGCCAGTACGCAGTGCAAATCACACCGAAAACCGGCAACGCCTGATAGAGATCGTGGAGGTCGTGCGGCGCAACGATCTCGTCAAGGGCATGACGCCGGAAAAGCTGTGTGCAGTCATCGAAGACCTGGGCCCAACGTTTATCAAGTTGGGCCAGATTCTCTCCATCCATTCGGATTTTCTGCCTAAGAACTACTGCGAGGCACTGTCGAAGCTACACAGCGAGGTTGCACCAATGCCCTATGAGAAGGTGGTATCGCTGGTAGAAAATTCCTACGGACAGCCGCTGGAGGAGGTATTCGCCTCGTTCGACAGGACGGCGCTGGGCAGCGCGTCGATCGCGCAGGTTCACGCCGCCGAATTGCAAACGGGCGAGCGCGTCGTCGTCAAAGTGCAGAGAGAGGGCATTCACGATGTCATGAGCCGGGACATCATCCTGCTCAAGCAGGCGTGCCGTCTGTTAAAATACACCCCCGTCAGCGGATTGGTGGATTTTAATCAGGTGTTGGACGAGATGTGGCTGATAGCGCAGGAAGAGATGAACTTCCAGACGGAGGCCGCCAATCTTGAGCGCTTTCATCGACTGAACGAAGATGTGGCCTTCGTCACATCGCCACAGCTGCACCGCGAATATACGACCACACACGTACTGGTAATGGAGCGCATCGATGGAATCGCCATCGACGATCATGAGGCGCTTCGCGCAGCGGGCTATGACCTTGCCGAAATCGGCGCAAAGCTGGCGGACAACTACGTTCGCCAGATCATGGAGGACGGCTTCTTCCATGCGGATCCGCATCCAGGAAACCTTCGCGTGCGGGACGGCAAGATCGTCTGGCTGGATATGGGCATGATGGGCAGTCTGTCGGAACGGGAGCGCGATCTGATTGGCAAGGTGATCATCGGAATCGCCCGGGGCGACATTAACGCCTGCCGGGATGCAGTGCTCGGGCTGGGTAAATTTAACGGCAAAGCGGATAAGAGAAAACTAT
>JBJDZO010000309.1:0-1748 GCA_051868095.1 Butyricicoccus sp.
CGCCCTATTTGACACAAAAAGAGAGATGCGGCACAAAACAGAGGAAATGGAGCACACCACCCGGCTCCCACTCCGCCTATAATAAAGACAAGATCAGCGATGAACTTCGGAATCCCTTCATCGCACGTATATTTCAGGAGGTTTGCTTTATGGATAACTTTACTTTTTACAGCCCGACCTACTTCGCGTTCGGCAAGGGCACCGAGAACGAAACCGGCGCGTACGTCAAGAAATACGGCGGACACAAGGTACTCATCCACTACGGCGGCGGCTCGGTCATCCGTTCCGGTCTGCTTGACCGCGTCAAGGCTTCGCTCGACGCAGAAGGCATCGCGCACGTGGAGCTTGGCGGCGTAAAGGCCAGCCCCCACAGTGATCTGGTATACGAAGGCATCGAGCTGGCTCGCAAGGAAGGCGTAGACTTTGTTCTGGCAGTCGGCGGCGGCTCGGTCATGGACTCGGCAAAGGGCATCGCACTCGGCGTGGTCTATGACGGCGATTTCTGGGATTTCTACTGCGGCAAGAAGGGCCCGGTTACTGAGGCTCTGCCGGTCGGCTGTGTGGTTACCATCGCGGCTTCCGGTTCGGAAGGCTCGACCGACTCGGTCATCACGCTGGTCACCGAGGACGGCAACCAGTACAAGCGCTGCGCGGACGGCGACATTCTGCGCCCGCTCTTCGCGATTATGAACCCTGAACTGATGATGACCCTGCCCCCGTACCAGACGGCCAGCGGCATCGCGGACATTATGGCGCACTGCATGGAGCGCTACTTCACCCATACCAAGGACGTAGAGCTGACCGACCGTCTGCTGGAAGCGGTTATGCTGACCATGATTAAGGAAGGCCGCCGCGTGATGGCCAACCCGAACGATTACGAAGCACGCGCCAACATTATGTGGGCGGCAATGATCGCACAGAACAACTCCACCGGCGTTGGCCGTGCGCAGGACTGGGGCACCCACCATATGGACAACGAAATCGGCATCCTCTATGGTGCTTCCCATGGCGCAGGTTTGGCGCTGCTCTTCCCCTACTGGATGGAATACGCGATGAAGACTCAGGGTACCGACCGCTTTGTAATGTACGCAAACCGCGTCTGGGGCTGCCAGATTGACTTTGAGCATCCGGAAGTTACCGCAATGGAAGGCATCAAGGCATTCCAGAACTTCATGAAGGACATCGGTATGCCCACCACCATCGGCGAACTGGGCGGCAAGGAAGAAGACATTCCGAAGATGGTTGAGAACATGTTCCACGGCGCCCCCAACCATGGCAACTTCGTCAAGCTGACCCCGGAAATCGCTGCTGAAATCTACCGCATGGCGCTGTAAGGGATTTCCCCTTTCCCTACCGCGCACATCCAAATACACAGACAGGCTGTGCATCGCACGGCCTGTTTTGTGCTGTCCGGCGGTTGACAAGCAGGACACCGAAAGAGTAGGATAGATAGGATAGTGAAAAAACGGAGGATGGATAAAGAATGATAGGATTGGGTACGGCAATCAACGTGGGCGGCGTCATCGTTGGCGGACTGGCCGGTCTGCTGTTCGGTAAGCGGCTGACTCCACGCTTTCAGGATACTATGATCCATGCGCTTGGCGTCTGCACCATGTTTGTCGGCATCGGCGGCACGATTGAAAAAATGATGACCGTTTCGGACGGACATCTGGTCAGCGGCGGCACGATCATGGTAGTAATCTGCTTCGCGCTTGGCTCCCTGTTTGGCGAAGCCATCAACCTTGAAC
>JBJDZO010000310.1:0-1747 GCA_051868095.1 Butyricicoccus sp.
AGCAGACCTCGGCGAACTGCGGAATCAGCTTGATCGGCAGGTTATCCACGCAGTAGTATCCCAGATCCTCGAGCGTTGCCACCGTTCGGCTCTTTCCCGCGCCGGACATACCGGTAACAATTAAAAACTGCACTGTTCTTCCTCCAATCTCAGCCGATCCGACGCACTTCGCATTCCAGCTTTACGCCGAATTTATCCTGAACGGTTTTCTGTATCTGTTCGATGAGGGCGGTCACATCTGCGCAGGTCGCGCCGCCGTGGTTGATGACAAAGCCTGCGTGCTTTTCGGACACCTGTGCCCCGCCGACCGATGCCCCCTTCAGTCCGGCATCCTCGATCAAGCGGCCGGCAAAGTAGCCCTCCGGGCGCTTGAAGGTGCTGCCCGCGCTGGGGTAATTGAGCGGCTGCTTTTCGCGGCGGCGGCGGGCAAAATCGTCCATTTTGGCACGGATTTCAGCCGGATTGCCCGGCCTTAGCACGCATTCCGCCTCAATGATGATCCAGTCGGGGTGCTGCTTGTAAGCGCTCGCGCGGTAGCCGAAGTCATGTTCCTTGCCGGTCAGCGACCGGCTGCTGCCCTCGCCGTCCATAAAGACCGACCGAGTGACAATATCGGCCATCTGGCCGTCATACGCGCCCGCATTCATGAACACACCGCCGCCGACCGTACCCGGGATTCCGGCCGCAAATTCCGCGCCGGTCAGTCCGGCACGCAGCGCGGCCTGCGCCAGCTGTGCCATGGTTGCGCCAGCCTCCGCAATCACGCGGCGACCTTCTACGCGCACACCGTTCATACCGCAGGTGCACAGCACGATGCCCGGCACGCCGTCGTCACTTACGAGCAGATTGGAACCGCGGCCAATCACGGTCAGCGGCAGGCCGCTTTCACGCGCCGCCTGCAAAGCGGTCATAAACACACCCAAATTGCGCGGCTGTATGAAAATCTCGGCGGCGCCGCCGATCTGAAAAGTGGTGTGGCGGCTCATTGGTTCGCCTTCCAGCAGACCGAGTTCTTTTCTATAAGACTGGATTTTTTCCAGGAATAAACGTTCGTCCATTGCATGGCCTCCGTAAAAGATTCTTTGTCATGATATAGTATACCATATTCTCTTTGCCCGTGCGAAAATTTTTCATCTGGAATATATTTTCGCGAAAAAAGAGGGCGTCCCGCAGGATGCCCTCTCCATATTCAGTTGGTCAGCCAAACTTCTTCGCTTTCGTGGGTTTTCGCGCGGCACATCAGCGCGCCGATGGCCTCCTTGGCGCTGCCGCCCTCGTACAGCACATGGTACATTGCTTCCACAATCGGCATGGAAACACCCATCTTCTGTGCGAGCATGTAACCGGCTTCGGTCGCGTAGTAGCCCTCAACCACTGCACCAACCTCGTCCATAGCCTCCTGCGCAGTCTTACCCTGACCGATCAGGATACCAGCGCGGCGGTTGCGCGAATGCATGGAGCAGCAGGTGACGATCAGGTCGCCCACGCCGGACAGCCCGGCAAAGGTGTCCTGTCTTGCCCCGAGCATCACGCCCAGACGCGCAATCTCGGTCAGGCCGCGGGTCATAAACGCCGCCTTGGAGTTGTCGCCCAGTCCAAGGCCGTCCGAAATACCCGCGCCCAGCGCGATGATGTTCTTGAACGCGCCGCCCAGCTCAGCGCCGATGATATCGGGCGAGGTATACACACGGAACACGTCGCTCATAAAAATATCCTGCGTCAGCTCGGCGGCCTGACGGCTGGCCGA
>JBJDZO010000311.1:0-7586 GCA_051868095.1 Butyricicoccus sp.
GCGCAGCGCGTGCCGCCGTCAGCCTGAATCACGTCGCAGTCCACAGTGATCTGCCGTTCGCCGAGTGCTTCGCGGTCCACAACCGAGCGCAGGCTGCGGCCGATCAGACGCTGGATTTCGCTTGAACGTCCGTCCAGCTTCAGGCTCTTGATGTCGCGCTTTTTGCGGGTATTGGTCGCGCGCGGCAGCATAGCGTATTCGGCTGTCACCCAGCCCAGCCCCTGTCCTTCGAGGAAAGGCGGCACCTTGTCCTCCACGCTCGCGGTGCAGATGACTTTGGTATTGCCCATTTCAATCAGCACCGAGCCTTCGGCATACATCGTATAATTCGGGGTAATTTTTACCTTGCGCATCTCGTCGTTGCGCCTTAAATCCGGTCTTGCCATGATGATTCTCCTTTACTCTGTGATCGGCGGCAGCAGGGCTTCGAGGAAGTCCGAACGATTGAAGTCCATCAGGTCATCGAGTCCTTCGCCGACGCCGACCAGCTTGACCGGTACGCCGAGACCGGCCGAAATCGCAACCACAATGCCGCCCTTGGCCGTGCCGTCCAGCTTGGTCAGGATAATACCGGTGAGCTTGGCTGCTTTGTTGAACTCCTCTGCCTGATGCACCGCGTTCTGTCCGGTGGTCGCGTCGAGCACAAGCAGCGTCTCGCGGCTGGAATCCGGCAGTTCACGGGTCAGGATACGGTCAATCTTGGCCAGCTCATTCATAAGGTTGGCCTTGTTGTGCAAACGACCTGCCGTGTCGATGATGATGATATCGCAGCCGCGCGCCTTGGCCGCCGCCACCGCGTCAAATACAACCGCCGCCGGGTCAGCGCCTTCACCGTGACGGACAATCTCCGCACCCGCACGCTTGGCCCAGATTTCCAGCTGATCGGCTGCCGCCGCACGGAAGGTATCCGCCGCCGCCAGCATGACGCGCTTGCCCTCGCTGACGTAACGCGCCGCCAGCTTGCCGATTGAGGTGGTCTTGCCCACGCCATTGACACCGATGACCAGCACAACCGCGGGCACGCCCGAAACGTCCAGCGCAGTGTCCTCCAGCATCATATCGGTCAGCACGTCCTTGAGCAGGCTGCGCAGCTCCAAACCGGTATTTACCTTCTGATGCTGTGCACGCTTTTTCAGTTCCGCACGCGCCTTGGCTGCGACCGTCGCACCCAGATCGGACAGAATCATTGCTTCTTCCAGCTCGTCAAGCAGATCGTCGTCCACCTCGACGAACGACGCAATGATGTCCTCAAACTGCTGCGTGACCGCTTCGGTCGTTTTCTTCAGTCCCTGCTTAATTTTGTCAAAGAATCCCATAGTAACTCCTTTATACCGAATTAGGAATTATAATTACTAATTCCTAATTACTCATTATTCGAAATGTGTTTTTCCGCTTCCGCGAGATTAAGCATCAGCATGCGGCTGACGCCCTGCTCCTGCATGGTCACGCCGTACAGCATGTCGGCAGCCTCCATCGTGCCGCGGCGGTGGGTGATGACGACAAACTGTGTCTTATCGCTTAACCGCTTGACGTACTCGGCAAACCGGGTGACATTTACATCATCAAGCGCGGCTTCGATCTCGTCGAGCACCGAAAACGGCGTAGGCCGCAGCTTGAGGATGGCGAAATACAGCGCAATCGCCACAAAAGCTTTTTCGCCGCCCGACAGCAGCGTGATGGTCTTGACCGCCTTGCCCGGCAGAGAAACCAGAATATCGATGCCGCAGTTCAGAATGTCCGACGTGTCCGCGAGCTGAAGCGCGGCATGTCCGCCGCCAAAAATTTCGCGGAAGGTCTGCCCGAAAAAGGCGTTCAGCTTGGCAAACTCGGACGCGAAAATCTCCTTCATGTTGACCGTCAGCTGTTCGATGACCTTATACAGCTCGCGCTGGGCGGTTTCGAGGTCGGTTTTCTGCTCCCCGAGGAAGGTGAAACGCTCCATCAGGGCGCTGTACTCGTCCACCGCGTCTAAATTGACGTTGCCGAGCGCACGCATCTGTCCGCGCAGCTCGCCCGCACGCTGTTCAGCAGCAGCCGTGTCGGGCAGATCGACCGCGACCTGTGCCGCCGGGGTGGGCGTCAGTTCATAGCTTTCCCACATTTTTGTGAGAATTTGCGTTTCACGCTCTTTTTGCTGTTCCAGCTGGGCGGCAAGGCGGGATTTTTCCCGTTCCAGCCCGAGAATTTCCTCGTTCTGCGCCTGCGTCTGTTTATCCGCCGCGGTTTTGTCGCTTTCGAGCTGCATGCGCTGCTGCGACGCCGCCGTGATTTCGCTCCGTAGGCGCTCGGCTTCGCTGCCGCTGTCCCGCAGGGATGCTTCAGCGGTTTCGAGCGCTGCGGTGTTTGCGGCAATACTTTCTTCGAATGCACGCAGCGTCTGCCCGGCGCCGGACAGACTGCGTTCCATTTCGCTCCGCAGGCGTTCCAAATCGTCCAGTGCGCGGCGCTCGGCCGCGGCTTCGGTACGGTTTTCGGCGGCTGCGGTGCGCAGCGAAACGATTTGTGCCGCATTCTCGGTGAGTGTTTCATCCAGCCCGGCCAGAGCGGCATCTCGCGCCGCACGCTCGGTTTCGAGCGCCTTGACCTTCGCCTGTCCCTGCCGCAGGGCTTCGCCTTTTTCCGCGATGGTGCGTTCGTATTCCGCCTTGGCTTCCGCAAGATTGTCCCGCTCAAGCGTCAGCGCGTCGTGCCGCTGCCGAACGCTCTCGAGCAGTGCGCTGTGCTGAGCCAGCATGGCGGTCAGCCGCGCCTGTTCCTCCTGCGCCTGCGCCCGCTCGGCTTCGATCACCTTACGTTCGTATTCGAGCGCCGCGGCTTCCTCCTTCGCGGCGGAAAGTGCGCGTTCGACTTCTTCTACCTGCCGAAGCAGGGTATTTCGCTTGGTTTCCAGCTCGCGCAAGGTGCCCGCGCGCGCCAGTGCGCCGGTGGTTTTGGACACCGAACCGCCGGTCATCGCGCCGCCCGCCTGAATCACCTGACCGTCCAGCGTGACGATGCGAAACCGATGGTGATAGGCCCGCGCAATGGCAAGCGCCGCGTCCAGATGATCGGCCACAACCGTCCGTGCGAGCAGGCTCTGCACGATGGCGCGGTATTCGTCCGCGCAGGTCACCAGCTTGTCCGCCGTGCCGTGGCACCCGGCCATGGCTTCCAGCCCCTGCTCCCGCAGGGACGCGGGTTTGATCGTATCCATGGGTAGGAAGGTTGCGCGGCCGCTGTCGCTGCGTTTCAGAAATTCAATCGCAGCCTTGGCGTCCTGCGCGGTCTCCACCACAATGTTGGATGCCGCCGCGCCGAGTGCGGTTTCGATGGCAGTGACGTATCGTTCTTCCACGTTCAGCAGTGACGACACCGGCCCGCGCACGCCATGCTGTGCGCCCGAGGCCGCACGCTTCATCACCAGCTTGACCGCACGGGAAAAGCCTTCGTATTCCTTCTGCATCTCGCGCAGCATACGAATGCGGTTTTCGCAGTCGTTCAGGCCGGATTTGTGTGCCGCAAGCGTTTTCTCGCATGCGGCAGCCCGTTCCCTGCGGCTGTCCGCCTTGAGCGCGATGCCGGCCAGTTTATTTTTCACGCCGCCCAGCGTTTGCCGGCAGACATCCAACTTGGCCTGATAGCCGTCGTGCACGCGCTGCTCAGCTTCGAGCTGCCCGGCTGTGCGTTCGATGTCGCTGCCAATCGTATCCCGGCGGCTGTCCATGCCGTCCAGTCCAGCCTGTGCGGCCGTCTGTGCCAGCTCGGTCTGGAAATTCGCGGCATTCTGCACTTCGATCTGCTCGCGCAGGGTTTCCCGCGCCTGCACATGCTGTGCCCGCTGCTCTTTCCACTCCGCCGCATGGGCTTCGGCCTCGGCAATGCCCTGCTGAAGCCCGGTATAGGCCTCGTCCAGCGCCGCACAATGGCTGCGGCGGTCGGCCTGCTGACGGGCCAGCGCTTCGGCCTGCTCGGCCTGCCGGGTGCTGTCGCGCCGGGTGCGCTCGATGTTCTCCTGATCGTTCTGAATGTTGGCACGCAGCACGGCACATCGGCTTTGCAGCTCGGCTGTGCTCTGCTCATGCTCCCGCAGCGCACGGCGCAAGCTATCGGTCTGAGCGTCGGCCTGATGCATCTGCTCGGCCAGCGCTTCCGAACGGCGGTACAGAGCTTCGAGCTGCTCCCGCGCCGCGTCCAGCTGGTCGGTACAGATTTTCTGATCGGCTTCGGTCTTTTGCGTGCCGATGCGCAGGGCGTTCAGTTCACGCAGCCAAAGCGACACCTCAATCACGCGCAGCTCATCGCGCAGCAGCAGGTACTGCTTTGCTTTTTCGGCCTGTGCGGCGAGCGGCCCGGCCTGATTTTCCAGTTCGCTGTACAAATCGCGGATGCGCACGAGGTTGTCCTCGGTCGCGGCCAGCTTGCGCTCGGCTTCCTCCTTGCGGTAGCGGAACTTGGTAACGCCCGCCGCTTCCTCAAAGATTTCGCGCCGGTCCTCGCTTTTGAGCGACAGGATTTCGTCGATGCGGCCCTGTCCGATGATCGAGTAGCCGTCGCGTCCAAGCCCGGTATCCATGAACAGTTCATGGATGTCCTTCAGGCGGCAATGCTTTTTATTCAGATAATATTCGCTCTCCCCCGAGCGATAATAGCGTCGTGTGACCATGATTTCGGTGTGCTCCGAGCGGAACACGCCTTCGGAGTTGTCCAGAATCAGCGACACCTCGGCAAAGCCCACTGGGCCGCGCTTCTGTGTGCCGCCAAAAATGACATCCTCCATCTTTGCGCCGCGCAGCGAGCGCGAGGACTGTTCGCCCAGCACCCACCGGATGGCGTCCGATATATTGGATTTTCCGCTGCCGTTCGGCCCGACAATCGCCGTCATGCCGCCCAGAAACCGGATTTCGGTCTTGTCCGGGAACGACTTGAAGCCTTGCAGCAGGAGACTTTTCAGTATCATGCAATATCCTCATTCAGCAGAATTCGTGATAATTCCAGTTTATCACTTTCCGACCGTAGAATCAACGCAAGCGCGCCTTTTTTCACAGTCCAGACACAAAAAAGTGCCGGGGCACGACGGAAGTCCGCCCTGTCCCCGGCATGGATTTGTCGGTGTAAAGGGATTTCGCTTTATTTGCCGAAGCCCATCAGTTCGAGCGCCTGCTTGGCAGCCATCTGCTCGGCTTCCTTCTTGCTGCGGCCCTGTCCATGAGCAAACACGTTGGAGTTGAGCAGCAGCTCCATGGTGAAGGTTTTGTCGTGATCCGGGCCGCTTTCCCCGGCCAGACGGTATTCGAGCGTCTCCTGACGGTTTTTCTGCACGATTTCCTGCAAGGTGGTCTTATAGTCCTTGAACATACGGCCCTGACGTGCCCGCTCGGCCTTCTGCGGGATAAAGCTCAGCACAAACGCGCGTGCCGGCTCAATGCCGCCGTCCAGATAGATCGCGCCGAGCAGCGCCTCGACCGCGTCGGCCAGAATACTCGGCCGCTGCCGACCGCCGCCGGTTTCCTCGCCGTGTCCGAGACAAATTTCCTTGTCGATGCCAAGTTCCTTGGCGACCTCGTACAGCGCCTGCTCACAGACCACCGCGGCGCGCAGCTTGGTCAGCTCGCCTTCGGGCAGTTCCGGGAAGTGGTTGTACAGGTAATCGGCCGTGACAAAGCCGAGTACGGAGTCGCCAAGAAACTCAAGCCGTTCGTTGTTCTGCAGGTGACGCGCGCGCTGCTCGTTCGCGTAGGACGAATGGGTAAGTGCCTTGCGGAACAGCACGTTGTTGCGGAACTGATAGCCAATTTTGTCTTTCAGCATGGGTTTCTTCCTTTCATAAAGAACGGAAGAGCCCGGCAGTCCCGGGCCCTTTCCGATGGATGGTTTTATTCTTCTCCGATCAGGCGCAGAATATCGCCGACCGTTTGAATCCCTGCGGCAGCTTGCTCATCGATTTCCCCGACGTCGAATTCCTCCTCAATCGACATCATCAGTTCGACTAAATCCAGGGAATCCGCGTTCAAGTCCTCCGCGAGTGAGGTTTCCGGCGTGATGGTGTCCGCCTCAACCCCAAGCTGCTCTGCCAGCAGTGTACACAGTTTCTCAAAAACCATGCATCATCATCCCTTCTTCACGAATTTGCCCGCCGCGCGGGCACGCATTCTGCTAATTTGATGATATAAGCCCATGCGTTTCCTGTCAAGAGGGGACGAGGAATTTTTTACTTTTCGAGGGTCATATGGGAAATGTTCTGTTCAACCGCCTCAATCATGCCGCTTTTCGTGTAGGCAATCGCCTGACGGACGGCGTTCATAAAGGCGATTTCATTGGACGAGCCATGGGCCTTGATGACCGGGTGCGCGATGCCGAGGAACGGCGCGCCGCCGATGACGTCCTGATTGAACAGATCGGCAAACTCGTCCATGCCCTTTTTGCAGAGCAGATAGCCGATTTTGGTGCCGAGATTGCGCAGGAACACCTTTTTAATCTCCCCCGCCATGAACTTGGCAGTGCCTTCGATGGTCTTGAGCATGACGTTGCCTGCAAAGCCGTCGCATACCGCGACGTCGCATTTGCCGCCCGGCACATCGGTGCCCTCGACGTTGCCGACAAAGTTCAGTCGGCCGGCATCGTGCGCCTCCCTCAGCAGCGCGTAGGTTTCCTTGCGCATGGCATCGCCCTTGGAGTCCTCCGAGCCGTTGTTGACCAGACCGATGCGCGGCTTTTCGATGCCGCGGATCTTCTCGGCATACAGCGAGCCGAGATAGGCGAACTGAAGCAGATACTCAGCCGTGCATTCGGTGTTTGCGCCCGCGTCCACCAGCATGACCTGTCCGCCCGCGCACGGCATAACCGGTGCCAGCGCGGCGCGGCGGATGCCCTTGATGCGCTTGCAGAACAGCGTTGCGCCCGAGAGCAGCGCGCCGGTTGAACCGGCGGACACAATTGCGTCGGCTTCGCCGTTTTTCACCAGCTTGAGCGCGACCGCCATCGAGCTTTCCGGCTTCTGACGCAGAACAGTCGCCGGGTCGTCATGCATGTCCACCGCGTCAGGCGCGTGAACAATCGAGATACCGGGGGTGCTTTCCGCGCCCTGTTCTTTCAGGATGCTGCGAATTTTGTCCTCCGGGCCGACGAGAACAACCTCCTCGCCGTAGGCTTTTGCGGCCAGCACGCCGCCCTGAATGGGCGCAAGCGGCGCATTGTCACCGCCCATGACGTCGATTGCGATCTTCATGTCAGAATTCTCCCTTCATGCTGTCGATGATTTCAAGCGCACGCTCGGAAATCTTCAAGTTCTTCTCTCGCTTGCCCTTCACTTTATAGCCCAGCGGGTCAAGAATGCCGAAATTGATGTTCATCGGCTGGAATTTGACCACGGTTTCGTTGGAAATATAGCGCCCCAGCGCACCGATTGCGGTTGTGGACGGAAAATCGGGCGCATCCTTGCCCAGAATCTCGCACGCGGTTGCAAGACCCGCGAGGAAACCCGAAGCGTTGGACTCGATGTAGCCCTCCACGCCGGTCATCTGCCCGGCAAAGCGCAGGCGCGGGTCGGCGCGCAGCGCAAAATTATGATCGAGCAGACGCGGCGAATCGAGGAAGGTATTGCGGTGCAT
>JBJDZO010000312.1:0-7576 GCA_051868095.1 Butyricicoccus sp.
AGTTGCTCGTGCAGGGTCTGCCGCTGCTTCTGCAATTCATTGAGCACCGGGAAGTGCAGGCGTTTGGCGTGGATACGCATGCTGCGCGCACGCTTGCGGACCGCATAATCCGGCTTGACAATAAACCGGTCGAAAATCGTCAGGCAAGCGGGCAGCATGAACAGCACGAGAATCAGCGAAATCAGTGCGCCGCGGCCAATGAGCTGGCCCAGACTGGAGATGGCCTCCACCGAGGTCATGTAATACAGACCATAGGCCGCGGTCATAATGATCAGGCCCGAGGTCAGAACCGATTCGGCGCTGGCGCTCACCGCTTGAATGGCAGCGGCTTTTTTGTCATTGTGAGTGCGGGCATCCAGATAATTGCCGGTCAGCAGGATGGAATAGTCAATGGTTGCGCCGAGCTGGATACAGCCGACGATGATAAAGCCAAGGTACATGGTGCGCTGGCCATAGATGTACGGAATGGCGGTGTTGATGTAAATGGCGCACTGAATCGGGATCAGCACGACGAGCGGGAGGAAAACCGCCTTGTACGTGATAGCGACCACGAGCGCGACACCGAGCAGGGAAACAACATTGACGCGGTTGTAGTCGGGCACGATGATATCCTTGATATCCTGCGTCGAGGGTGTGACGCCGACCAGATAGGTTTGTTCTTCGGGGTAATATTTGTCGATGATCGCGCGGATTTCATCGGCATATGTAAATGCCGCATCGCTTTCACCCGCTGAACGGACATTGATAATAATGCGCGCCCAGTGCTCGGAATGCAGCAGGCCGGTGATGCTTTCGGGAAGGAACGCTTCCGGGATTCCAGCCGGCAGCACAGACGCCAGCCCGAGCGAATACTTGACATAGGGGAGTTCGTCAATTTCGTCGGTCATGGCTTTTTCTGTGATGTTGCTGTCGAGCGGCACGAGCGCCAGCATCATATTGCTCTGGCCGAATCGGGCGTTCATCTGCTGTTCGGCCTCGTAGACCGGCGTGCCGGTGGAATTGGCAACCGCTTCGTTTCCGTAGGTAAAATCGGCTATGCCCTGCGCGATGTAGCACGGGGCGATCAGCAGCAGCACGGCAATCAGCACAGGCTTACGGATTTTGTAGGCAAACCGGCCGATGCTGTCCAGCTTTTTGGGGATGAATGAGCGGTGCTGTGTTTTCGCAATGGTGTCCTGCGAGCGCAGGATGAGCGCGGGCATGAGCAGCAGCACGGTAAACAGGCTCAGCGCGATGCCCTTGGCCAGCACAAAGCCCATATCCGGGCCGATGCCGAAATCCATCAATGCCATGGCCAGAAAACCGACGATTGTGGTTGCGCCCGACGCGCCGATGGAAGAAAACGCCGTGCGCAGCGCGTTGGCCATGGCCTGTTCGGGCCCGACGCCGCTTTCCCGCTCCTGTGTGAAGGCGTGCAGCAGGAAAATGGAGTAGTCCATTGAGCAGGCCAGCTGCAAAATCGAGCCGACTGCATTGGAGAGAAAGGAAATTTCTCCGAAAATCAGGTTGGAACCCATGTTGAGGACAATGGCGATGCCAAGCACCGACAGGAACAGAACCGGTTCGAACCAGGAAGTGGTGGTGAAGGTCAGAATCAAAAAGATGACAATGACAGCCAGCACCATTACGCGGGCAATCTCCGAGTTAATAGTTGGGCCGAGGTTGGTGTCCGAGACCGCCGACCCGGCGACAAGACCCTTGTCGCCAACGATTTTTTCGATTTCATGCACCGCGTTGTGCGTGCGCGTGGACGAGTCTTTTTCCAGAAAAATCACGTCCATGTATGCATAGCCGTCTTTGTAATAGTCCTCAATGTCCTCCGCATCGATGAAGGCGCTGGAGCCATAGATGTTGGTCTCCATGTCGCACCACATGACCATGTCCACGCCGTCCACATCCGCGATACGGTCCTTGATGTGTTTGGCTTCGTACAGGGTCGTGTTTTCCAGCATGACGCGCCCCATACCGGGATAGGTAAATTCCTGCTCCATGATGTCGAGCGCCTGCGAGGAAGGCGAAGCATCCGGCAGATATTTGGTCAGATCGTAGTTGATGCCAACCATGGGGATGCAGAGCAGGCTGCATATAAACAGGATGGTAAACAGTTTTTCAATGATTTTACGTTTGTGGATGATGAGTTCGACCGGGCTGAACCCCAGCTTTTTCTTCATAAAAAATTCACCAGTCTTTGCGAAAAACGGCTTTTCACGATTGCATAGAAACTTTTTCCGTGATATAGTATATTACACCTGATAACCATGCACAATACTCAAATACAGTATAAATGCATGATAACAGACAATGAGGTAGATAAATGTCTGATTATTCAAAAAAATTTTACGAGTCAAGGACGAGAGGAGGATGCCGGATGGTGGTCGAGGATAAACGGGTGCGGCGTACCAAAAAGCTGCTGCGGCAGGCGCTGGCCGAGCTGATGCGAGAGAAAGAATTCAAGAATATCACGGTGTCGGATGTGGTGCGTCGGGCGGATATCAACCGTGGTACATTCTATGTCTATTACCGGGATGTGTATGATCTGCGGGAAAAGGTGGAAAACGAGCTGGTGGACGCGCTGCGCGGCGCGATTGAGTGCGCAATGCCCGAGGTCGTGAAGCGCCTGACCATGCGCCCGGTGATTGAGCAGGCGGTGAGATGTCTGGAAGAAAATTACGACCTGACCTTTGTGCTGCTGCGTGACAGTGGCGTGGGCAGTTTTGAGGATAAGCTGATGCAGCTCATGGAGGAATGCAGCCAGCGGGTCAAGCCACCGGAAAACGATGCCGACCGGTTTTCCATCTGGTTTGTCGCGGCGGGATGCATCGGTCTGCTGAAAAAATGGATGATTCAGCCGGCTCCGGCGGCGCGTGACGCGGTGCTTGACCGGCTTGACGAGCTGCTGTGCCGCATTTTGCAGCCGGCATAAAGAAAAGCCTTCCCCTGTGCAGGAGGAAGGCTTTTTTACCGTATAATCGGCAAGCCGAGCTTTTTCATGCGTGCGAGCACCGCGCCGAGCGGGCGTTCGTGGCGCTTTGCAATTTCCGGGAGGGGCAGCTTTTCCTGCGCTTCCACACGCAGCCAATCGTCCTCGTGCGGCGTCCACGGCTTTAACAGCCCCTGATCCTGTGCGCTGATGCGCTGAGCGGCCGCCGCGCCCGGCATCGGGTCTTTTTTCGCAGCTTTCCGCACATGCTTTTTGATGCAGGAGAGAAATTGCTCGCCATATTTGTCGGCCTTCGCGCGGCCCACGCCCGAAACCTCCAGCAGTTCGCCTTCGGTGATCGGCTGACGGCGGCACATGTCCTGCAACGTTGCGTTGGAGAAGATCACGTAAGCCGGCACCTTTTCCCGGGCTGCAATGTCGGCGCGCAGCGCACGGAGCGCTTCGTACAGGCCGCTCGGTACCACATCGCGGCCCTCTTTTTTGCGTTTGTCGCGCGGCAGCTTGACCGCAAACGGCAGACGTTTGCGGATGATGTCGTCCGACTTCGCGCACAGCTTCACGACCGGGTATTCCCCGCCTGAGCTGACCAGATACCCGGCTTCGAGCAGGCGGTCGAGCAGGTCGCGGATGTGCTTCAGCGTGTCGTCCTTCATGATGCCGTAGGTGGACAGGCTGGCAAAATCGTTCTGGCGGATGCGGTCGGTGTCCGCGCCGCGCAGAATGTCTGCAATCATGCCCTTGCCGACCACACGGCCGCGCTGATGCAGCCGGTAAACGCAGGACACGATTTTCTGCGCCTCCAGCGTGGCATCCACCAGTTCAAAATTGGTCAGGCAGTTGGAACAGTTGTCGCACGACAGCGGCGCCTGTTCCCCGAAATATTTGAGCAGAAACCGCCGCAGGCAGTCGGTCGTTGTCGCGTAAAAGGTCATCTGCCGCAGGCGTTCGCGGTCGCGCGCAAGGAGCGTCTGTTTGGTGGCTTCGTCCAACTCCTCGCGGTCATCATCGTGGCCGTGCTCAATCAGAAATTCGCACGTGCGCACATCGCCCGGGCTGTACAGCAGAATGCAGTCGGCCGGGGAACCGTCCCGTCCGGCGCGTCCGGCCTCTTGATAGTAGCTTTCGATGTTCTGCGGCATGTTGTAGTGGATGACAAACGACACGTTGGATTTGTCGATGCCCATGCCGAACGCATTGGTCGCCACCATGACCGAAATCCGGTCAAACAGGAAATCGTCCTGACTGTCCCGGCGCATGGCCGCGTCCAGACCGGCATGATAGCGTCCGGCGGCAAATCCGCGGGCGGTCAGCAGCTCGTACACCTCGTCCACCGCCTTGCGGGTCGAACAGTAAACAATGCCGCTCTGTCCCATGCGCTCGCGCAGCAGTGTGATGAGGTGTTCCCGCTTGTCGCGCGGCTTTTCGGTGTGGAAGGTGAGGTTCGGGCGGTCAAAACCGGACACGCACACAAGCGGGTCCTTCAGCCCGAGCAGATTGACGATATCCTGCCGCACGGCTTCGGTCGCGGTCGCGGTGAATGCGCCGACCGGCGGCCGCTCGGGGACGGACGCCAGAAAATCAACAATCCGGCTGTAACTTGGCCGGAAATCCTGCCCCCACTGGGAGATGCAGTGGGCCTCGTCCACGGCGACAAACGCAAGCGGCACGCGCTCAAACAGCGCACGCAGGCCGGGGGAATCCAGACGTTCGGGCGCAGCGTAGAGCAGCCGCAATTCACCACGATAAGCCCGCGCAAAAACCGCGCGCTGTTCGTCGGCGGACAGGGCGCTGTTCAGGCACGCAGCCGGGATACCGGCCTGTTCGAGCGCGCCGACCTGATCTTTCATCAGCGAGATGAGGGGCGAAATGACCAGTGTCAGCCCGGGCACAAGCAGCGCGGGCACCTGATAGCACACCGACTTGCCTGCGCCGGTCGGCATCACGCCGAGCACATCGCGGCCCTCGAGCAGCGCGTCTACCAGCTCCTTCTGCCGCCCGCGGAACGCACTGTGACCAAAATATTCTTTTAGGATTTCCTCGGGTGTACGCATGAACAAAATGCCTCCCACAGCCAAAAACTATTCTCCATTATAACATTTTCACGCGAAAAAGCAAATCTTGTGCTATAATAAATCCATCCTGCGCACAAGGAGTGCATTTTGATGAAATTTCTGCATTTGGCCGACCTGCATCTGGGCAAGCGCATCTGCGAACGCTCGCTGCTGGACGACCAGCGTTTTCTTTTGAACCAGATTTTACAGATTATAGGGGAAAAATCGGTAGACGCGGTGCTGATCGCGGGCGATGTGTATGACCGGCCGGTGCCGCCGCCCGAAGCGGTCGCTCTGCTGGACGGCTTCCTGACCGCGCTTCAGGAGCGGGGCGTACCCTGCCTGCTCATCCCGGGCAACCACGATTCAGATGAGCGGCTGGCGTTCGGCGCACGGCTGTTTACCGGCGCGGGCGTGCATCTTGCACCCGTGTTCGACGGTACCCTGCGCACAGTGACGCTGGAGGACACGCATGGCCGCGTGCATTTTACGCTGCTGCCCTTCCTGCGTCCGGCACAGGTGCGCCGCTTCTTCCCGGATGTGCCGCCCGGTGACTATGAGGCCGCCATCCGCGCGGTGCTCGGCACGGCGGACACGGCGGACGGCGACCGGCATGTGCTGCTTGCGCACCAGTTCGTGACCGCGGCAGGTGCGTCTCCCGAGCGCTGCGATTCCGAACTGGCCTCGGTCGGCACACTTGACAACGTGGATGTATCCGCATTCGACGGATTTGATTATGTCGCACTCGGTCACATCCACGGCCCGCAGCGTGTGGGCCGTGATACCGTGCGGTATGCCGGTTCGCCGCTCAAATTCTCGTTTTCCGAGGTCCGTCACCACAAAACCGCGCCGCTCATTACGCTCGGCGCGAAGGGCGATGTGCAGGTGGAGCTGGTGCCGCTCACACCGCAGCGGGATCTGCGCGAGCTGCGCGGAAAACTAAGCGATTTGCTCGACCCAACGGCGTGGTCTGGCACAAAAACCGACGATTTCATGCACATTATCCTGACGGATGACGCGGTCATGGACGCGATGAATAAAGTGCGCGCCGTGTACCCGAACACACTGCGGCTGGATTTTGACAACGCACTTACCGCGCAGACCGCCATGCCGGAACTGGCACGCGAAGCCGTGCGGCGCGACCCGTTCGCGCTGTTCGCGGAGTTCTACGAAAAGCAGAACGGCGAACCGATGGATGCGGAAATGAACGCAGTTGTGCGTGCCATGCTGGAAGGAGGGGAATTGCTGTGAAACCGCTGAAACTGACCATGCGTGCATTCGGCCCATATGCGGGCGCGGTGGAGGTGCCGCTTGAGGACTTCGGAGAGAGCGGCCTGTACCTGATCACCGGCGACACGGGCGCGGGCAAAACCACGATTTTTGACGCGATTGCCTTCGCTTTGTATGGAGAAGCGAGCGGAAAAACACGCGGCGGCGCCATGCTGCGCAGCGATTACGCCCGCCCGCAGGACAAAACCAGCGTGGAACTGGTGTTCCGTTACCGCGGTGAGGAATACACCGTCGAGCGCAATCCGCAGTATGCACGCCCCAAGGCACGCGGCACGGGCGAGACGGTCGAACCGGCGGGCGCGGCGCTGACGTATCCGGATGGCCGGGTAATCACCGGCGCGCGGCAGGTGACCGATGCGGTGATTGACCTGATCGGCATCGACCGCGCCCAGTTTTCACAGATTGTCATGATCGCGCAGGGCGACTTTTTGCAGCTTCTGCTGGCCGATACCAAGGAGCGCGCGGGCATTTTCCGCCGTATTTTCTCGACCGAGGGCTGTCAGCGGTTCCAGCTTGCACTGAAAGATCGCGCCAAGCAGGCCGCACGTACCTACGATGACCTGAAAAAGAGCATTGGCCAGTATATCGGGCAGATTGTGTGCAGCGAGGAGATGCAGACGCTGGCCGAAGCCCGCGACGCGGGCAATGTGCACGCACTGGACGAACTGCTCATGCTGCTGGAACAGGCAGTCGCGGAGGACAAAGCGGCCGTATCTGGGCAGGATGCCGAATTGGAAGCCCTGCGGCAGATGCTCGAAGCGCTGTCTGTGCAGGTGCGGCAGGCAGAGCGTGATGCTGATTTGCGTGCACAGGCCGCAGAGGGCGCACGCCGCAAAGCCGAACTGGAACAGAAACAAGCCGTGCTGGAAGCCGCGTTTCAGGCGGAAGCTGCCCGTGCAGACGAGCGGCAGGCACTCGCGGCACGCATTGCACAGCAGCAAGCCGCGCTTCCCGCCTACGATGAACTGGAGCAGGCACAACGCTCACTTTTTCAGGCAGAAACTGGCGTAAAACAGGCCGAAACTGCACTGAAAAAGGCGAAAACTACACAGGAACAGACCGACGCCCGCCGCACGGCGGTTCAGGCGCAATGGGAAGCTTTGCAGGATGCGCCGGTGCTTTTGGAGCAGGTGCGCGCCCGGCAGACCAAAGCCGCCGAACGGCTGGACATGCTCGGTGGACTGGCGGGGCAATATAATTCTGCACGTGCGGCGATCAAGGCATACCAGGAGCGTCAGCAGGAATTTCGAACCGCACAGCAGGAAAATGAACGCATAACCGCCGACTTTCAGGC
>JBJDZO010000313.1:0-7547 GCA_051868095.1 Butyricicoccus sp.
GTGGCGTGCCGCGGGCAGCCCGACGCCGCAGAGCAGCGCGATGCCTTTTGCGGATGTCCCCATGAGCGAGTATTACTATGACGCGGTGCTGTGGGCCGTAGAGCAGGGGATTGCCAAGGGCACCAGCGATACAGCGTTCTCGCCGGACGCGAAATGCACCCGTGCGCAGATTGTTTCGTTCCTGTGGCGTGCGCAGAAGTCTCCCGCAGTGGAAGCGGTGAATGCTTTCTCGGATGTTGCGGAAGAAGCGTACTATGCGGATGCCGTGAACTGGGCGGTATCCGAGGATATTACAAGCGGCACCGGTGCCGGTGTATTCAGCCCCAACAGGGACTGCACCCGCGCGCAGATTGTTTCGTTCCTTTACCGGAGCCAGAAGAACCGATGAAGGATATCCAAAAAAAGAGGGCTGTAAAGCCCTCTTTTGTTTTTCCGTGCAAAGCAGCAAGGGTATGCACCGTGAAGGCACATACCCTTGGAATCAGCAGCTCTTTTCTGGCTCAGCGGAGAATCATCCGTGCGCAGCCGTAAATGCCCGCGTCGTTGCCGAGCGTTGCAATGACAATCGGTGTGTCGGACGAAACATGGAACGCATATTTCTGATACGCTTTGGAGATTGCATCGGTGAGAACCGCGCCCGCGCGGCTCATGCCGCCGCCGAGAATAAACACTTCCGGATCAATGGTGCAGGCGACAAAGCTCATTGCGCGCCCGAGGTAATCGCCGCAACGCTCTACGATTTTCTGCGCCATTTGCTCGCCGCCGCGTGCCAGATCGCAGATTTCCTTTGCGGTGAAATCCTCCATCGCACGCAGACCCGAGGGTTCGTCGCTTTCGGCCAGCATGACCTTTGCCATGCGCACAATGCCCTGCGCCGAGGCATACTGCTCCAGACAGCCGCATTTGCCGCAGTTACAGCGTACAGTTTCTTCGGGATTGACCGTGATGTGACCGACCTCACCGGCCGCGCCGCCTGTACCGGCGATGATTTTTCCGTCAATGACAACGCCACCGCCTACGCCGGTGCCGAGCGTAAACATTGCCGCGCTGCTGCGGCCCTTGCCGCCGCCCTGCCACAGCTCGCCGAGCGTCGCGACATTGGCATCATTCGCCGCCTCGATATGCGGAATATCGGGCAGCAGCTCGTGCATGCGGTTGCGGATGTTGAACACACCCCAGCCGAGATTCACGCACCGGTATACCGTGGTTTCCGCATCGACCGGGCCGGGGACATCGATGCCGATGCCTAGAATCTGGTCGGAAATAAGGCCTTTTTCCGCCATTTTGCCGGTAATGGATTGCGCGATATCGGGCAGAACAAACGCGCCGCCGTTTTCCTTGCGGGAGGGGATTTCCCACTTATCCAGCAGGACGCCTTCCGCTGAGAACAGACCCAGTTTGACCGTTGTGCCGCCGATATCGACGCCGAATACATAAGATTCCATGGTTTTTTCTCTCCTTCTGTTGTATTTTCACAGTTTGTGACAGCTATCACGCTCAACGAGTGAATAAGGGACAATGATCTTGGTAGCCAGCAGATTAGGATTTTCGATGTGGTTGATGAGCTGGGAAGCGGCTTCGATGCCGAGCTGAAAGGAATTAACGTCGATGGACGAAAGCTGCGGTACGCTGAGGCGCGCAAACAGCGAATCATTAAACGACAGGATGGACAGGTCGTCCGGAATCGACAGGCCGAGCTGCCTGCATAGCTGCACCAGCACGAGCGCGAGGATATCATCGCTGACAACAATGGCCGTCGGGCGGTTTTCCTGCTCCAGCAGGGCGCGAATGGGAGTGATATCCTCAGGCGGGATGCAGGGCACTTCGATGCAGCAGGACGGATCGACCGTCAGACCGTGCTGGCGCAGAGCGAGCTGATAACCGGTCATGCGGTCGGCGGAGTAAGCCAGCGTGCTCGCGCTGCCCAGATACCCGATGCGGCGATGGCCGAGCGAAAGAAGATATTCGGTGGCTTCCTGCCCGGCGAGCAGGTTGTCGTTGTCAATGTAGATGGTCTGATTGGCGTACTGATACGCCTTGCCGATCAGCACATACAGCAGCCCTTCATTATACAGGTATTCCACGATGGCGTCATCCTGCCGGGAATAGAGCAGGACAAAGCCATCTGCCTGCCCGCAGCGTACCATATTCCGGATGGCCGTGAGGATTTCCTCGTCGTCCTGCCCGGTAAGAACGGTGGTCAGATACTGGCGGCTGTTGCAGAACTGGCTGATGCCGCGGATGATCTCCAGATAGAACGGGTTTTCATAAGTCTCGCGGGAGGAAGGCGGCAGAATAATGCCGATCATGCGGCCATTCGGCCCGGCGGTCGGTTCAGACGCCGGGAAATTCGGCTCATATCCGAGCTGCGCCATGGCGCGGCGCACGCGCTCCTTGGTCTCCCGGCTGATCGAAGGATTGTCCTTGCAGGTGCGGGATACGGTCGAGGGGGAAACGCCGGCCAGCGCGGCTACGTCCTTTATCGTCACTGCCATATGCAAACGCCCTTTCTTTGCGCCGCAGTTTGCGCGCGGTTTTGCTGCTTCTATTGTAAAAGGAAGTGCAAAAAAAGTCAATCTGTTTGCGCAAACAACGGGCGATAATTTGCGCGGCGCAAACACTGTCTGGTATATTTCCATAATTTTTCGAAGATTTACTTAGAAGAAACAGAGAAAAAACGAGAACAGTCGAAATTTGTATTGCAATGGTTATGCAAATATAATATGATTATTGCATAAAGATTGCATTGATTTGCGCGCTATTGCACAGCGCCGCGGTCAATCCGGCAATGGGACATTGAAGAAGAGACAAAAGGAGGAAAATGCAATGGAGCAGACAGGAAAAAAATGCACCCTGTTGATTGCACCGCTGAGCGGTCAGGTTGTGTCGCTCGATCAGGTTCCCGACCCGACCTTCGCGGAAAAAATTCTGGGAGACGGCGTGGCGATCATCCCGGAGAACGGGAAAATTTACAGCCCGGTGACCGGCGAGGTCGCGTCGGTTGCGGCGACCCAGCACGCGTTTGGCTTTTGCAGCACGGATGGGCTGGATGTGCTCGTCCACGTCGGTCTGGAGACCGTTTCGCTGAAGGGCGAAGGCTTCACCGTGCATGTCAAAGAGGGGGACAAGGTGGAGGCCGGCGACCTGATCGCGGAAGCCGATCTCGATTTTCTGCGCAGCAAGGGCCTGAATCTGATCACACCCGTACTCGTCTGCGATGGTGCGGACGGCATGGCTTTACAGCCCGCGGAGGGGCGGGTAGAAGCTGGCAAAGATCCGGTACTGACGCTGGCCGCCGGGACCGAACCCGAGGCCGAAGCAAGCTGGTGCGCCGATGAGGAGAAGGCGCCTGAGCCGGAAAAGAAAAAACGCGGCATCAATTTTGATTTCCTGCAAAAGCTCGGTAAGGTGCTGATGACGGTCATCGCCGTTATGCCCGCGGCCGGACTGATGCTCAGCCTTGGCAAGCTGCTTCAGATCGCCGGGGCGGATATTTCGCTGATTATGACGATCGGCAGCACGATGGAGAACATCGGATGGGCCATCATTACCAACCTGCACATCCTGTTCGCGGCCGCAATCGGCGGCTCGTGGGCCAAGGAACGCGCGGGCGGCGCATTTGCAGCCATCATCGCGTTCGTGCTCATCAACCGCATCACCGGCGCTGTGTTCGGCGTGACAAACGACATGCTGACGCAGGCAGGCGCGGTTGTTCACTCGTTCTTCGGGCAGGAAATGCTCGTGGAAAACTATTTCACCTCGATTCTTGGCTCGCCTGCGCTGAATATGGGCGTATTTGTCGGCATTATTGCTGGCTTTGTCGGCGGCGTCGTGTATAATAAGTACTATAACTTCCGCAAGCTGCCCGACGCGCTGGCCTTCTTCAACGGCAAACGCTTTGTCCCGCTGGCAGTCATCGCGTATTCGGTTGTTATCTCGCTCGTGATGGCGTTTGTATGGCCGGTCGTTCAGACAGGCATCAACGCCTTCGGCATCTGGATTGCAAATTCGTCCTCGACCTCGCCCATCCTCGCGCCGTTCATCTATGGTACGCTCGAACGTCTGCTGCTGCCCTTCGGCCTGCACCATATGCTCACCATCCCGATGAACTACACCTCGTTCGGCGGCACCTATGTCATCCAGACCGGTCTGAACGCCGGTTCGCAGGTATTCGGTCAGGACCCGCTGTGGCTGGCTTGGGTCAACGACCTGATCAACTTCAAGGATGCCGGCGATATGGCCGCCTACACCAATCTGCTCACCACCGTTACCCCGGCTCGTTTCAAGGTCGGCCAGATGATCGGCGCAACCGGTCTGCTGCTGGGCGTTGCGCTGGCGATGTACCGCCGCGTGGACGCGGACAAGCGCAAGAGCTACCGCTCCATGTTCATTTCCACCGTGCTGGCTGTATTCCTCACCGGCGTTACCGAGCCGCTTGAGTTTATGTTCATGTTCTGCGCACTGCCGCTGTACGTGGTTTACGCCATTCTGCAGGGCTGCGCATTCGCCATGGCCGGCATTCTCCCGCTGCGGCTGCACTCCTTCGGCAACCTCGAGTTCTTCACCCGTGTGCCCATGTCCCTCAAGGCCGGGCTGGGCGGCGATATTATCAACTTTATCTTATGCGTCATCGCGTTTTTCGTCATCGGCTATGTGGTCGCGTACTTTATGATCGGAAAATTCCGGTTTGCGACTCCGGGCCGTCTGGGCAACTACACCGATGAAAACGCGGAGAACGATGCTGCGCCGGCGGCTCCGACGGGCGCGGCAGGGACGGCCGGACAGCCCGAACGCATCATTGCCCTGCTGGGCGGCCGAGAAAACATTGTGCTGGTGGACGCCTGCATGACTCGCCTGCGCGTGACCGTCAAGGACCCCGCCAAGGTTGCGGGCCGCGAGGCATGGAAGGCCGAGGGCGCGATGGGGCTTGTCACCAAGGACAACGGCATTCAGGCCATTTACGGTCCCAAGGCCGATGTACTCAAGTCGGACATCAACGATATTCTGTAATTCCGCGCCGCATGGAAAGGAGCCCTTATGAAGCTGATGACGATCAACACCCACAGCCTCATCGAAGCGCAGTATGAAGTGAAACGCGCACAGCTTGCGAATTTTCTTCTGCGTGAACAGCCCGACCTCATCGCCATGCAGGAGGTCAACCAGTCGGCGGACGCGCCTCTGGCCGGGCCGGAGCTGGAACAGGGCTTCTGCCCCTGCGCGGGGCAGCCGGTGCCGCTCCGGCAGGACAACCATGCCGCACAGATTGCGCGTCTGCTGCGGCAGGGCGGGCTGTATCCGCGGTGGACTTGGCTGCCCGCCAAGCTGGGCTATGGAAAATACGATGAAGGTCTGGCGCTGTTCAGCCTGCGCCATCCAATCACGGCGGTCGATGCCTTCCGCATCAGCCGCTGCGACGATTACCAGAACTGGAAAACCCGCTGGACGCTCGGCATACAGGTAGATGGAGACTGGTACTATACCGTACACATGGGCTGGTGGGCGGATGAAGAAGAGCCGTTCGAAGCCCAGTGGCACACGCTCGACCGCCGCCTGCATCCGAAAAAGGCTGTGGGAAAGGTCTGGCTGCTGGGAGATTTCAACAGCCCGGCCGAAGTCCGCGAACAGGGCTATGACTGCGTCCGCAGCGCGGGCTGGCAGGATACCTTTCTGCTGGCGCAGGAAACCGACTGCGGCGTGACGGTCGAAGGCGTTATTGACGGCTGGCGCGACCGATTCAAGGAACCGCCGGACGGCATGCGCATCGATCAGATCTGGTGCAGCGAACCGCTGCCGGTCATGGATTCCCGCGTCGTACTGAATGGCCGGAACGGCCCGGTGGTATCCGATCACTTTGGCGTAATGATCACATACAAAGGAGAGAACCCATCATGAGCAGAGATGCAGGAATTTTGCTTGCGATCTCCAGCCTGCCTTCCAAATATGGCATCGGCTGTTTTTCAAAGTGTGCCTATGATTTTGTGGACTGGCTGAAGGAAGCCGGGCAGACCTTTTGGCAGATTCTCCCGCTGGGGCCGACCAGCTACGGAGATTCACCGTATCAGTCGTTTTCTACCTTTGCGGGCAACCCGTATTTTATCAGTCTGGAAGCACTGATTGAAGAAGGCGTCCTGACCAAAGAGGAGTGCGACAGCGCCGACTTCGGAAAAAAAGCCTCGGATATCGACTACAAGCGGCTCTATTTCAGCCGCTACCCGCTGCTGCGCAAGGCGTATGAGCGCAGCCGGATCAGTGAAAACCCGGCGTATCAGCAGTTTGTCAAGGAAAACGCGTGGTGGCTGTCTGATTACGCGCTTTTTATGGCGGTCAAGGATCGTTTTGAGGGCAAACCGTGGACCGAATGGGCGGAAGATATCCGGCTGCGCTGGCCGCCCGCGATGGACTATTATCGCCGCGAGCTGTATTTCGACATCGAATTTCAGCAGTATCTGCAATTCAAGTTCTTCGAGCAGTGGCGTGCGCTCAAAAGCTACGCAAACCAAAAGGGCATTCGGATTGTCGGTGATATTCCGATCTACGTGGCCATGGACAGCGCGGACACCTGGGCGCATCCTGAACTGTTCCAGCTCGACGAAAACAATGTCCCCACCGCGGTCGCGGGCTGTCCGCCCGACGGCTTTTCCGCCACCGGTCAGCTTTGGGGCAACCCGCTCTACCGCTGGGACTATCACCGGAGCACCGGTTATCAGTGGTGGCTGTCCCGCCTGTGGTATTGCTTCCAGCTGTATGACGTGGTGCGCATCGATCATTTCCGCGGCTTCGATGAGTATTATTCCATCCCCTATGGTTCGGAATCGGCCATCGGCGGGCATTGGGAAAAGGGGCCGGGACTGGATCTGTTCCGCTGCGTCGAACAAAACCTCGGCTGGCATGAGGTCATTGCGGAGGATCTCGGCTATGTGACCGATTCGGTGCGCCGGCTGGTACGTGAAAGCGGCTTCCCGGGGATGAAGGTACTGGAATTTGCCTTTGACTCGCGGGATTCCGGCTGCGCAAACGACTATCTGCCGCACAATTATCCGGAAAACTGCTGGGCCTATACCGGCACCCATGACAATGAAACGATTGTCGGCTGGTTCGACAGCATCACAAAGGACGAACAGCAGATGGCGCGCGACTATCTGTGCGACCATCGCACGCCGAAGAAATATCTGAACAAATCCTTTATCAGTCTGGTCATGCGCAGCAGCGCAAAAACCTGCATCATCCCCATGCAGGACTATCTGGGCCGTGACAACCGCTGCCGCATGAACAAGCCCTCAACCATTGGCATCAACTGGCGTTGGCGTCTGAAGGACGGTGAACTGACGCAGGAGCTTCAGCAGGAGATTCTGCGCACTACGACCCTGTATGGACGCATGAACTGGAACTGAGGAACACAAAAAATACAACCTTGAGGACAAGCAGAGCGATTTCTCACCATTTGAAAGGAGTTCGATTCCAATGGCGGAAAACCTTTGATTTTGTTCATCTCTCACAATCTCCTATATATAGGTAGGCTGTTATCTTTCCAAGCAGTCTGCTGCATA